>JAFMSA010000561.1 GCA_017353855.1 Alphaproteobacteria bacterium | reverse complement strand
TGAGCACCTTGCGACGGTACTTCGGGCAGAAAACCACATCGTACCTGCAGGAATACACGACATTGTTGTTGCTCAGGAGGCCCACGCGACATTAGGTATAATGTCCTCGTCTAACACTCAAGAGGCGGCGCTCACCCAATGCTTGAAAGCAGAGGCTTTGCGCGCCGCCGTTGGTCAGCCAGGGGGAGCCTTCACCCCGTTTCAACCGGTAGTGCCACGAAGCGGATGTTACCCTCTCGCTCCACGCGCACGAGGAGGTTCTTGTGTCCGTTCTTTTTAGCGGTGGCGATCTTCTGCTGAAATTCTTCCAGACCTCCCACCGCCTCATGCCCTAATGCGACGACCAAGTCCCCCGGGCGGAGCCCTTGCGCAGCCCCCGGACTGTTTTGCGGCACATCCGTGATCACGACCCCCTTGGCTGCCTCCGGCAAGGAATATTGCTTGCGCAGTTCCGCGGTCACCTTCGACAGTTTCAGGCCAAGCGCATCGACACTCGGCGGCGGTTTTGGTTTTTCCGGTTCGGGCGGGGGCGGCGCCGGGCGATTGGGATTCGCCACCGCGACCTTCAGCTCGACCTCGTGCTGCTTGCCGTCGCGCCACACCGTCAACTTGACCTGTGTGTCCGGCGGCGTGTCGGCGACCAGCCGCGGCAGCTGCCGGCTGCGGTCGATCGGCTTGCCGTCATAGGCGAGAATCACGTCTCCTGGAACCAGCTTTGCCTGCGCCGCGGGACTCGCGTGATCGATCATCGCGATCATTGCGCCGCGGCCCTTGTCCAGCCCGACAGCTTCGGCAATCTCGTCGGTGACCGGCTGGATGCGTGCGCCGATCCAGCCGCGCTCTACCTTCCCCTTCGCCCTCAACTGATCGACGATCGGCTTGGCCAGCGCCGAGGGTATCGCGAAACCGATGCCGATCGAGCCGCCCGAAGGCGAAAAAATCGCGGTGTTGATGCCGATGACGTTCCCGGAGAGGTCGAACATCGGACCTCCGGAACCGCCGCGATTAATCGACGCATCGGTCTGCAGGTAATCGTCATAAGGGCCGGAGTGAATGTCGCGCGCGGTGGCCGAGATGATACCGGCCGTCACCGTACCGCCCAAACCGAACGGATTGCCGATCGCCAGCACCCAGTCGCCCACCTTCGCCTTTGCGGAATCCCCCCAGGCGGCCGCAGGCAGCGGCGATTTCGGCTCCACCTTCAGCAGAGCGAGGTCGGTCACCGAATCGCGTCCGATGACCTTGGCCTGCAACGTCGTGTCGTCGGAAAGGGTCACCGTAATCTGTTCGGCATTCGCGATCACGTGATTATTCGTAACGATGATCCCAGACGGATCGATGATGAACCCCGAGCCGAGCGATGCTGCCCGCGGGGACGGCGCATTAGGCCCGCCCTGCGAGCCTTTCTCGCCGAAAAAATCTCGGAAGAACTCGTCCAGCGGTGACCCCGGAGCCGGTTGTGCTTCAGGCGCCCCCTTGTTTGCCTGAGTCGGGATCGCCTGGGTCGTCGAAATATTGACAACCACCCCCACGAGCCGTGCCGCCAGCTGCGCAAACACCTGGGAAAACGGCGTTTCCGGTGCTTCGGCGCGGCCGGGGACAGCAACGCTCAAAAGCGAGATCAGCAATACCGCACGCAGGACGGCCCGAAAGCCGAGCAACGTCACATCGCCTCTCCTTCCCACGAGTCCTCGCCTGCACGCCCCGAGCCTGCTAGGAATGAATCTGGGGGCTGGCGTTCCATCGCGCTCGATAGGCAATGACGGTCGACTTGGCAAGTGGAATAGGGAGTGTGGGTAAGCGCGCCAGAGTGGCTGTGGCAGGCAAATCCGGGGTGATCGGCGATACCGGCGGCGGGACGGGACCACGGACAGGTTTCGCGCGACCCGCTATTCTCGGATCGGGCCTCGCCCCGCAAAATTGACGAGAGGCCGCATCGGTTTCCGGCCAATTCTGAGCTAGCTTCGAGCTCGGAAGGAGGGGAGCATGAGGCGCCGACGCAGCGCAAAGATTGTCGCGACGCTGGGTCCTGCGAGTTCGACACCCGAGCGCATCCGCGCCCTGTTTGAAGCGGGCGTCGATGTATTTCGGCTGAACTTCAGCCATGGTACCCACGAGGACCACCTCGGCCGGATCGAGGTGATCCGTACCCTTGAGCGCGCCACCGGGCGGCCAATCGGTATTCTAGCCGATCTGCAGGGTCCCAAGCTGCGCCTGGGAACCTTCGCCGATGGTCGCGTCGAACTCACCGCTGGCGCACATTTTCGGGTCGATCTCGACCGGCAATGCGGCGACAAGACCCGGGCGCCATTGCCGCATCCCGAGATTTTCGCGGCGATACGTCCGGGGACCGAGCTGCTCGTCGATGACGGCAAAGTCCGGCTTCAGGTCGAGACCTGCGGTGCGGAATTTGCCGACACGCTGTGCCTGGTCGGAGGATCGCTCTCCGACCGCAAGGGGGTCAATGTCCCAAATGCCGTACTGCCCTTGTCCGCGGTCACGCAGAAGGATCGCGCCGATCTCGCCTTCGCGCTCGAACATGGCGCTGATTGGATCGCATTCTCGTTCGTTCAACGTCCCGACGACGTCGCCGAGGCGCGCAAGCTGGTCTCCGGCCGCGCCGGCGTGATGATCAAGCTCGAAAAACCATCCGCGATCGAGCATCTACCGGAGATCATCGAACTCGCAGATGGGTTGATGGTCGCGCGGGGTGATCTCGGTGTCGAGATGCCGCCGGAAGACGTGCCGATCGTTCAGAAACAAGTGGTCCATGCCTGCCGCGCCGCCGGAAAGCCCGTCATCGTCGCGACGCAAATGCTGGAATCGATGATCGGCTCCCCCACCCCGACACGCGCTGAAACCTCCGATGTCGCAACCGCCGTTTATGAGGGTGCGGATGCGGTGATGCTCTCGGCCGAGACGGCGGCCGGGCGTTATCCAGTCGAAGCGGTCGCGACGATGGACCGCGTAGCCCGTCGGATTCAAGAAGATCCCTTGTATTACTCAGTTCTCGAGGGCACGCGCATAGAACACGAGCATACCGCGCCAGACGCAATCAGCGCGGCGGCCCGTCAAGTTGCGAGCCTCGTTGGCGCAGCAGCGATCGTCTCCTACACCACCTCGGGTGCGACTGCCTTGCGCGCGGCTCGGGAGCGGCCAGACGCCCCGATCCTGGTGCTGACCTCAAACCTCGGCACGGCGCGGCGCCTGGCTGTCTTGTGGGGAGCGCATTGCGTGCACACCAGCGACGTGAAGAGCTTTGGCGACATGGTGCAAAAGGCGGTGCGGATTGCCCACCGCGAGGAGGTCGCGGAAGTGGGCCAGCGGGTCGTCATCACCGCGGGTGTTCCGTTTGGCACGCCCGGCGCGACGAATGTCCTGAGGATAGCCTGGGTCGATCGTTAGTCGGTCTTGCCCGCAAACTCCGGTCCGGGGCCGGGCGCACAGCGCGCGTCGGGATGGCGGTTTGTTGGGTCCCGCAAAAGTGCTAGACACACTGGCTTCATGGACCTCTCGATCGTCATTCCGGTAAAAAACGAGGCCGGGAACGTTGCGCCGCTCGTCGCCGAAATTCGCGCGGCGCTGGACGGCTTTATCGGCTACGAAATCATCTTTGTCGACGACGGCAGCAACGATGCGACGGTTGCCGAAATCCTGCGGCTTGCGGCAGC
>JAFMSA010000090.1 GCA_017353855.1 Alphaproteobacteria bacterium | reverse complement strand
GCCAAGATCAGCATGCATGAGGGCGTCTGCCGCCGGCGAGCCCGTGTTGAGGTAGGGGTACGCCAGTCAGGCCGAGCGGGTCGCGGTCTGCCCCTCGACGGGCAAGTTGTTCCGAATCCAATGCTCCATGCCGCCGCGCAAGACCTGCACGTCGCGAAAGCCGGCGGCCCGAAGGACGCCGGCCGCCTTGGCTGAGCGCTTATCGGTCCGGCAAACGAGGATAAGGGCATCGTCCTTGTGCACATTGACCTCGGTCAAACGCGTCCTGAGCTCACCCACCGGCAGATTGAGCGCTGCGGGGATATGACCAAGGTCACCGGTGAACTCGTCCGGGCCGCGGACGTCGATGACCACCGGTGCGTTCGTGCGGTGCAGCCGGGCAGCGAGCTCCGGCACTTCGATCCAACCCCCATCGGCGGTGGTGCCCGGCACCGCTCGTAGCCGCCGTATCAGCCCCGGCAGGAAGGCCACGAGTGCCAACAGGCCGAGCGCGGCCAGTCCCTTCCGGATCAGCGCCTCGCCGCCGGCGAGCGCCTCGCGCCCGGCATAGCCCAGGTAGGCGTACGCGATGGCGCCTGGGGCCATGCAGACGAACGAAGCGAAGACATAATCCAACAGCCGGATGCGCGTGAGGCCGAGCGCGTAGTTGAGGATATTATACGGAAAGAGCGGCACCAGCCTTACGAATGCAACGAAGCGCCAGCCCTCAGCCTCCACCCCGGCGATAAGCTGCTTGAGCCGTCCGCCGGCCTTCTGCGCCACCCAACCGGATGCGAGGTAGCGTGCCGCAAGGAACGCAACGGTGGCGCCAACCGTCGCTCCGGCCAGTGCGTAAAGGGCACCGAGCACAGGACCAAAGAGGACGCCGGCGGCGAGCGTCAGGATCGAGCCGGGGAGAAGAAGAATCGTCGCGATGAGGTAAAGAGCTATATAGGCGAACGGGGCCAACCCACCCAGGCGTGCGATTCCCTGCTCGATCTCGGCGTAATGGATATACTGCCGATAAACGAAGGCCATAGCGATCGCGGCGAGCAACAAGATCCCGACCGCAGCGCGTTTGGCGCTCATAAGGCGATCCTGCGGCGGTTAATCGGGTACGCTCCGACCGCGCCCACGAAGGGCTGCAAGAGCATGTGGTCGAGGCGGAGTTGAGCGGGATCGCGGAAACTCTCGAGGCCAATCGTCATAGTCTCATGACCGGCGGCGGGTGCGGCCCGATAAGTGCCGAACAGCCGGTCCCCCCAAGGCAGATTGAAACCGAAGTCGCTGTTGGTCTCGCTCACCACCCTCGAATGATGGATACGCTGCATGTCGGGCGTGACGAGGAGCCAGCGGAGGACACGGTCCATGGTCCGAGACAGGCCGACATTGCCGTGGTTGAACATTGCGGTTGCGTTCAGCGCGACCTCAAAAAACAGGACGGCGACGGCCGGGGCACCGAGAGCGGCTACGACGGCGAGCTTGAATCCCATCGAGAGGAGGATCTCGAGCGGGTGGAACCGGGCACCGGTCGTTACGTCGAAGTCGAGATCCGCATGGTGCACCCGGTGGAGCCGCCAGAACGCCGGAACGGCGTGGAACATTACGTGCTGCAGGTAGATGGCGAGGTCGAGCAGCACAACGGCGGCGATGACCTTCGCCCAGCCGGGGATCGCGACGTTATGGAGCGGACCCCAGCCGCGCTGCTGCCCCAGGGCCGCGAGACCGACGGCGGCAACCGGGAAAACCGCCCGCAACAGCAATGTATTCAGCGCAACGATGCCGAGATTGCCGGGCCAGCGCGCCCAACGAGACACAGTCCGGCGCCGCCGTGGTGTCAACGCCTCCCAGACCATCATGACGGCCAGAACACCGCCGGAAAACGTAAGTCGGATTGCCGGCTCGTAAGCGAGGAGGACACTCGACATTACGGACCCTTCCCGTCACGCTTGACAATCAGCCATATTCAATTTATCTGTTGAACGAAATAATTTCCGGGTACTGCAATGTCAAGCCAAGGGCCCAAACAGTTTCTTTATGGGCAATTCGCCGAGGTGGCGAAGGCGCTTGGCCACGGTCATCGACTGGAAATCCTGGAGTTCCTGGCGCAGGGCGAGCGGAGCGTAGAAAGTTTGGCCGAACTCGCCGGACTATCAGTGGCTAACGCCTCGCAGCACCTGCGGCTGATGCGCCGTGCAGGGCTGCTCGCCTCGCGTCGGGACGGGAAACACGTTTTGTATCGCCTCGGCGATCCGGCGGTGCTTGATCTGGTGGCAGCGTTGCATCGTGTGGCTGAGAGGACGCTTGCCGAAGTCCGCGAGGTCATTGGCGGCTACTTTCAGCAGCGGGATGCGATGGAGCCGGTCTCGCGAAAGGACTTGGTGCAGCGACTCAAGGACGGATCGGTGACGTTGCTCGACGTGCGGCCGGCAGACGAATTCGCGGCCGGACACCTGCCGCACGCGATCAACATCCCATTGCGGGAGTTGCGACGGCGGCTGCGCGAGCTCCCCAAGGAGCGCGACATTGTCGCTTATTGCCGTGGCCCGTACTGCGTGCTGGCGTTTGACGCCGCAGCCCTCCTGCGCAAACACGGTTTTTCCGTGCGTCGCCTCGAGGACGGCTTCCCTGAATGGAAGGCAGCGGGCCTGCCGACTGCCTAATCATGGCGAATGAATGTATGTGGCATTGAGAAGACCAGACGCATCAATTGCTTGCCCGGTACCAGGAGCCGACATCGCGGGGCCTCCTCCTTTTTACGGAGGATGGTAAATTTTAGGCGTCCCCGGCGAACCGTTCCGCCGGTGCTACGCGCGCACCATTGCGGCAAGAAGCGTCGCTGCGCGCGGCAAATTTGCGGGCAGGATGCGGAACTCGCAGAGGGGGCGCACGGCTTTCCTGCGCTATGGCAGGGGCCCGCTATCCGGCTGCTTTCAATCCGGGCGACGAATTTCCGAGAACTGATCTCTTGGCGGCACCCGACACACCACTCGCTGCCCAGATCAGCCGAACGGCGTTCCTGCTGTGCACCATCACGGGGCCGATCCAGGTTGGGCGCAGAGCAGCGCAGACCGGCGCGGAAAGAGGTCGACCGGCACCGGCAGCACGATCAGGATCGGAGCCTAAGCACACGCGCGCTGCGCCAGGTATCCGACCATCTCGGAGGCCGGCCCTGGAGCGCGCGTCCGGGTCTATCGCATCGACCCGGATTTAGGCCACGCTTGCGCAGTCTTGTCGAACGGTGCACCCCTACTCTGCCGAAGGCATCGTGCCTGGCTGCCATTGCCGCCGTCCACTGTTTTCAGATGTCGCGGATGCGCGGCAGCACCTTCTTGCCGAACAGTTCGAGCGCTTCCGTCAGCTCGTCCGGATGTTCCGAGCCCGGGGTCTGGAACGACAGATCGACGATGCCGGCGCCGATCTGTTCGCGGCACTGCTTCAATTGCACGACGATCTCGTCCGGCCCGCCGCAGAAATTGATCGGCAGCACTCGGTTGACGTTGGCCGGCCGCCGCCCTTCGCCGGCGACGTTGCGCTGGTCGAGCTCCAACAGCGAGGCGGCGACCCCGTCCTTCAGCGGGAATACCGCCTGCCGCGGGTAGCGGGCCAACGCCTGCTGCGCCTTCTCGCCGGTCTCGGCGATCAGGATGTTGGCGCGGTAGATGATCTGGTACGGGTCCGGTTGCCATCCGTAACGCGCGCACTGGTCCTTGTAGTAGCCGGTCACTTTGCCCATTGCGTCGAACGGGCCGAACGACACGCCGAGGCCGATATGGTTGCGGGCGGCGAAATCACTCGCTTCACGACTGGTGCCGAGGGCGTACATTGGCGGCAGCGGCTGCTGCAGCGGCTTTGGCCATACCGACACGGTGCGGTATTGGAAATGCTTTCCCTGCCAACCGAAGGGTTGCGGTTCCTTCCAGGCATGCAAGATCAGCTCCATGCCCTCATCGGTCCGCTCGCGCGATTCCTCGGGGTTGAGATCATAGGTCAGCATCTCGTTGGTGGTGCCGCGCAGCATGCCGACGATCAGCCGACCCTCGGCCATCGTGTCGAGCATTGCCATTTCTTCGGCGAGCAGTACTGGATTGCTCTGCGGCACGATTGGCCCCAATAGCGCGATCTTGATGTTGTGCACGTGCGAGGCGATGTACGCTGCGGCGATCGGCAGCGACGGGGTCAGGATGCGTGGAGAATAGTGGTGCTCGGAGACGCTGACCCAGTCGAATCCCAGCTCCTCGACATACCGGCTGCGCTCGACCATGCCGCGGAAGGCGCGCAAGCCCGCTTCGCGGTCGTAGGCGTCGGCCGGCATCGGCCATTGCCGCGCCAGGTTAGAGGGCGCGTAGTAACGGCCGGTTTCGAAATACGAGACTTGCATTTTGGCGTCTTCCGACGTTCAGCGGGTACGGTTGTAGGTATAGTCCTCGCGCTCGCCGGCGCCGAGCCGCAACCCCTCCGGCAACGGCGGGCGCTGCGCCTGGAGTTTGGCGTGGGCGTCAAGCGCAGGCTGGTCCTTCCATAATTCGAGCAGGACCAGCTTGTCGGGATCGGAGACGCTCTGGAACACCTCGAACTGTTCACAACCGGCATCCTGCCGCGAGACCTCGCAGCGGGCGTTCATCGCCTGTGCGAGTTCCGCACCCTTGCCGGAGGCCGCGTGGAACGTGACGACGAGCCGAACCGCCATGGCATTTCCTCCTATGCCCCAATCTGTATCGAGCAGTATCACGACCTGCGCGCAGCCGCGTCAAGGGCGCCCGGAATGGCGAGGCTCATCGCGCGTCGAGTTCCGGGGCGGGCAATGCGGTTGGCACGCCGCGGGCTGCGGGTAGCCCGGCACCTCGTAGCTATGGTCGGCCAGGGGACTCCTGGGAGGCGGCGATCCGAGCCAGAGTCCGCCGCAAGGCCGCGGTCCCCGCACCGCTCGGCTGGTGTATAGGCGCGGTCACCGGACCGCTCGAAGCGGTTCCGCGGAATCCAGAACCGCCGTTAACACCCGTCTGCATCCTGTAGCTGCGCGCGGCCTCGTGCGCACAACCGCGCCACCCGGCCAGAGCACACACCCTCATTGGCTCGCTCTTTCGTCAAGAGATCGTCACGCCACTGTCGACCGGCAGAACTTGGCCCGTGACCATGCGGGACTCGTCACTGGCGAGGTAGAGGGCCATGCCGGCGATATCGTCGGGCTCGATCAGGCCGAGCAGATGAGAGTCGGCAAGCCGCGTCAAAGCGGCGTTTCCGGCGACCAGCTTCCTGACCCGCTCGGTCATCGTCGCCGATGGCGCTATCGCGTTGACACGAACCTTTTGGGGCGCATAGGCGACGGCCAGCGATCGGGTGATTGCGGCAATTCCTCCCTTTGCCGCCGTGTAGCAATCGCGCCCGGCGACCCCCATCAATGCCACGTTCGAGCTCATGTTGATCACCGAACCACCGCCCGCCTTGATCAGTTCGGGGATGCCGAACCGGCAGCCAAGGAATGTTCCGTAAAGGTCGAGCTTGATCGCCCGCCAGAATTCATCAAGCGGTGCGTTGACCGCGGTGTCGTCCTGCGCGGTAGAGCCGCCGGCATTGTTGTGGAGGATGTCCAGGCGGCCGAACTTGTCGATGGCGGCACGGAGCGCCGCTTGCAGGCTGTCCGGGTCGGTCACGTCGGCCGGGATCGCAATCGCTTCGTTTCCGGCGAGCAGAGCGGTTTCCTCGCCGGCCCGGGCATCGATCTCGGCGACGGCGACCTTCGCACCCTCCCTGGCGAAAAGGATTGCGGTGGCGCGGCCGATACCGTTTCCGGCCCCTGTGATGAAGGCCACCTTGCCTCTCAGTCGTGGCATCGATCTCTCCTTCTCGACGCAAATTCGAAACCGCCGGGGCGGGCGGCTCACATCAGCTTAGCCGTCGCGGACGCTGGTGCTAGAGCACGACGCCGCGTTGGCGCAATGCCGCGATTTCCTCGGCCGAATAGCCGCAGCCAGCGAGGATCTCATCGCTGTGCTGACCGAAGGTCGGGGCCGGAGTTGGCGCCGGTCCCGGTGTTCCGCCGAATTTGATCGGCTCCTTCATCGCGCGATAGCGGCCGACCAGCGGATGGTCGAGGGTCGCGACGATACCCTCGGCGCGGACCTGCGGGTGGTCGAACATGTCCTCGATGGGGCGCACCGCCGCGCAGGGCACTCGATCGCCGAAGAGCTCTTCCCATTCGATCGCCGGGCGCCCCGCAAGCGCCGAGAACGCACTTCCGGAAGCAGCTCAGCGGCATGCGCGGCCCTGCTGCGCATGGTCGCGCATCGCGGATCGCGCGTCAGCTCGGGCCGGCCGATCAGCTCACACAGAGCGGCAAAGAAATGGTTCGAGTGAACCGAAATGTAGAGCCAGCCGTCTTTTGTCGGGTGGATTCCGGTGAGCCCGCCGGCGCCCGAATCGCGCACGGCATCGCGCTCCTCGCTCTCGGCCCAGACAAAACGTCCGGCCTGGATCGTCAATGCGCTGCGCAATAACGAGAGGCTAAGGTACTGCCCTTGCCCGCTGTGCTCGCGGTGATATAGCGCCGCGGCAACGCCATAGGCGAGCAGTGCCGAGGTGAAATAATCGAGCACCGAGCCCAGCACCACCTGCGGCTTGCCGGCGGCCGCACCCTGAAACGTGGCAATGCCGGAAAGGCATTGTAATACCTGGTCAAACCCACCCTTTTCACTGAGCGGGCCGCTATTGCCGTAGCCGGTCAACCCGCAATAAACGAGCCGCGGGTTCAGGGCTCTAAGCCGGGGATAGTCGATGCCGAGCCTGGCCGGCACCGACGGGCGGAAATTCTCGACCAGCACATCGGCCGTCTCCACCATACGATGAAGGATGGCGAGTCCCTCAGGCTGCTTCAGATCGAGTGCAAGAGCCCGCTTACCGCGATTGGTCCCAAGAAAAAATCGGCTTTCGCCGGCGAGGCTGGACGGAAACTGGCGCAGCATGTCGCCTTGCGGCGCTTCGATTTTGATCACTGTGGCGCCGAGATCGGCAAGCAGCGTACAGCCGTAAGGGCCCGCGAGATAGCTGCAGAGATCAAGGACAGTGATGCCGGAGAGAGGCCCCGAGGATGTCTTCGTCATCGCCGTTCGTCCTTCGCTCGGATGGCCGCAATCTTTTCCAGAACCCGTTGTGCCCGGTAGAGTATCGGGTAATCGATGAATTTGCCGTCGAGCTGGACCGCGGCGCTGCCCGTGGCTTCCGCCTCAAGGAAGGCCGCGACGATGCGCTCGGCGTCTGCAACCTCCACCTCACCCGGAGTAAACACCCGGTTGACGGTCCCGATCTGCTTTGGGTGAATGCACATCTTTCCTTGGAAACCGAAACCGAGGGGGGTGCGGGAGGACATTTCGAGGCCGTTTTCATCAGCGAGATCGACGATAATCGGGATGAGATCCACTGCGCGCGGCTCCAGACCCTCTTCCCGCGCTCCAACTGCGCCAGCAGCCAATCGATTGTGGCGAGCGCGGCAGCGCTTTCAACCCTTCGGCAGGACGATACCGTCAAGGCCGGTACGGACGATCGCGACGAGATCACCATAGCAGAACTCGGTGTCTGCGGCATTGACCCGAACATAGAGGAGCGGCCGGCGCGGATGCGCCAGAGCCGCGACGACGGCATCGCGTGCGGTACGCTTTTCGGCGATTGCGACCGCGTCTTCGAGATCGGGAATAATCGCGTCGGCGTTAAACGCCGGGCATGGTTGCCCGGCGCAAATAAAAAACTTCGTAACGGGTCGTTCTCCATTCTCATTTCGACCGCACTCCGAGGCATATGGCAACTGCCCGGCTTCTCATCCGGCAGGCGCCCAGCGTGCCGTGTGCCAATCAGCGGCTCGCGGTACCGCTAATCCCAGATCATCGCGCCTAGGGGCCGAGTCCTTGTGCACCCCATAATTTCAATAACTTACACGATCACAAAAGTTAAATTTTGCACTTTTTGGAGTTTTGCAAAACCCCGCCGCTGAGTGTTCTGGCTTTGCGCCCCTCGTCCAGACGCCATTTCGCTCAGCTAGCGCTCTTCGGGCCACCCCTCACCCAGCAACTGGGTCTTTTGCCAAGATCTCCGCATCTGCGCCTTTGCGGTCTCGGGCACATCAGGGCGCTTCAGCATCGCGGCCAGGCTCTCGCGCGCGAACTCTACACATTGCGGCCAGTTCTGCTCAACAAACCGCTGCTTGAGTCTCCTGCGGGCCACCGTCGGGGTTCTGCCTGCGCCAGACCTGATAGCAGCGGTCGTCGACCATCAACCGGTCGTAGAGGTGGCCGGCTGCTTGCCTTGGCGATCTCACGGATGTGTATGTGGCAGTGAGCGATCACACGGCCGATGACTTCCCGCGGCAAATCCTTACCGCTGGCGCACGACCGGGCCAATTCCGGCGTCATCATGAGCGCGTCGCACGTCCTTCTCCGGGGTGCGCTCGAGGTAGTCGAGGAGCTGGTCGGCCTCGTCCTCGCTGAGCCGCGCAATCAGCGAGGCTGTACGGCGGTGCGGTGTTGACGGCACCGACGAGCCTCATCGATGCGCCAGGCGGGGATGCGCGGTCGGCGTCCCCGGGGTCGTCCGCAGTAAGCCTGAATTCCTGATCAGGGACATGCGGTCGCCCTTTGTTGAGGTCTCCGCGCCCCGGCGGGATTGGCCGTCTATCCCCTCGCTCTGCGAACAGACATGACGGCAAGAAAATCCCCTCTGGTAACCGAAGGATCGCTTCTGGCGGCCGCTCGTGCGCAGGAAACGGGGTTCGGGTACTCGGGTGACGTCCTCCGCGCCCCCTCTGCGTGGCGCGTAGGCGAAGCCGCCTTTGGTAAGCCGTACCGGCTCACCTTGTCGCGTTGCCTCGGGGCTGGATCCGCAGCGAGGAGCCGCCTCGCAGGCCGGGTAATATCAGGTTTCCGGGGCACTATTGAAAATGCGGTTTCAGCGGAGCGAGCAATTAAAAGGCACCGCAACAAACCAAAAGATTGCAAATTCACAGGTTGTGCGTTAACAATAGTTAGGGGACGAAGCTCGGAGGGTAGGCGCATGCTGTTCGGTGCCAGCTCCTACGGCAACTTTCTCGCCGACGCGGTCTCGATCTTTTTCCTGGTGGTGTGGTTCTGGCTGCTGTGGATGGCAGTCGGCGACCTGTGGTGGCGCGAGGACATTTCCAGCGCGATGAAGGTTGTATGGGCGGTGGCACTGATCGTGCTGCCGTACATCGGCGTCTTTGTCTACGTGGTCTCGCAGGGTGCCGGAATGGCAAGACGACGTAATGAAAGACTGCGCTGGGTGGTGCGCGAGCAGTTCCCGCAGGCACCCGGTTTCAGCGCCGCTGACGAGATCACCAAGCTCGAACGGCTGAAAGCCGACGGCCTGCTGTCGGACGCCGAATACGGGCGGATGCGCGAGCGCATCGTGCAATAGCCGAAGACGCCGCCCCGCCCGAAGCCACATGACGCGTGGTTGCAGGCGCGCGGAACCGGCCCGACGGTAGGCTGCCAGGGCAGGTGGGCTCGTCAGCCGGCAGGAGGCGCAAGGTGAAAACGATTGTCGGGCTATTCGCGGCGGCCGCGCTGGTCGCCCTCACCACCTCGGCAGCTGCACAGCATGGTCGTGGTCGCATCCCGCCAGGCTCCTTTCGCCAAAGCTGCCGGCATATCAGTATGCAGGGGGACGTCCTCTCGGCCCTGTGCCGCAGAGCCCGTGGTCGCGGTGAGCAATGGACTGCCCTCAACATCAGGCATTGCGTCGGTGACATCGGCAACCGCGACGGCAATCTCTTATGCCATGGCGGCCGACCCGCTTCGCCGCCCCGGTCATCAGGACGTCCGTCCCGAGGACCGGGCCCCGCGTGGGGACGCTAGAACCGGCCGATCGGCCCGGCACTCAGAGCCGTCGCCCGTCGTAGATCGCCGGCTCTGCGAGCGTCACGAACGGCCATCGCCGGCCGCGGCTGATGCCGAGGTAGCTGTCCGCGACTCTCCTCGCCTTCGCCGGCGGCCTTCCCCGACACACTCTATAGCAACCAGCGGTCAAGCTCGACATGGTAGCTCGCGCGGTGCAAACCGTCCCGAGTTTCCCAGTGGTGCCCTTTCTGTGGCTCCAGCCCCGTCCATAGTCGCGCGCCGGGAGCCCCTCAGCGATGTACTCGTAAACGTTCATTGTCCCCTTGTGTGGAGCGTCGCTGTGCTAGTCGAGGGTATTCCGGTTGTTGATGATCCGGGCTTTATGGCGCAAACGTGGTCATCTCCGGCCCAACCTCAGCGATACGATAGCGTGGACATAGCGGGCCAGTTCTGGGCCATCCGGGGCGTGACGTGGGAGCAGGGCGAAAGGGGCCGGACCATGGCACTCGCCAAAGGCGAATGCAAAGGGCCGTTCAACCGATGATGACTTATCGCGTAGATGCGACGGCCTCGTCGGCCGGCGAAAGCGCGAACAAGAGCGGCAGCGCACGGGTGAGAATCGCGCCACTCCCTTCACCGCCTCCTGCGATATCGCACCCGGCTCGGCGGCTCAAGGTACGGCTGCGGCGCCCGGCGCCGGCTTGCGTTCCGGATACGGAATCTTTAGCAGCGCGCGGATCTCGCGCAGCGCCGTGATGCGCGGCGACAGCGGATAGCGGTCGTTCTCGATGAGGCCGTCGAGCTCGGCGAGCAGGAGCTGGGCCTGTTCATCGGTCAGGTGCAGGTCCGTCGTGTCAGTGATAAACGTTTCCCAACCGGAACAAAAAAA
>JAFMSA010000560.1 GCA_017353855.1 Alphaproteobacteria bacterium | reverse complement strand
CGCATGATCGAGCAAAGTACGGCCGTTCAACTCGACAAGCGGTTTCGGAACCGTCTCAGTCACCGGTCGCAGCCGTGTCCCGAGCCCCGCTGCGAGCACCATTGCCGAGCGCGGCGGAACACTCATCGAGTGTGTTTCCGGGGCGGGTGCCGCGGCCTTTCGGGATTGGGGAGGAGCTCCGTCGCACGGACGAGGCCGCCTCGCCTGGTCCTTACTCGTGACGGGAAGCCTTCGCTTCCGCCATGGTCAACCGGCAGCATTTCGGGCAAGCCCGTTTCATCCCCTGGGGTTGTCTGCAGCCTGTCCTTCGAGAGATTGAGACTGAGCAAACATCCCACCTCGATCTTGAGCTTCTCGGTCAACGTAGTCTCCAGTTCCCTTTCGACCTAGACTGGTGAGCACCGGTTTTTGAATTCGCCGTAGGGTTGCTTACCGCCAGTTCCGCGCGTCGGGGATAATCCGCGCCTTCCGTGGCAGGTGGCGGTCGAGCCACCGCTTGACCGGGGCGAGGTCGGGGTGAGCGAGGTCTTCGTCGAGCAATCGCCAGATCCGCGGAATATGGCCGAGGTAGGCGGGTTTGCCGTCACGCTTCCACAGGCGCGTGAAAATCCCGAGGATCTTGCAATTGCGCTGGGCCGCGAGCATCGCCGCCGAACGCAGGAAGGCTGGACGATCGAGTGAGGGAAATGCGGCGAAGTAGCGCTCGATCATGGCATCGCGCAACCCGGCGGGAACATCGCGCCGCGCGTCTCTGATGAGCGAGACGAGGTCGTAACTCGCAGGACCAACGACCGCGTCCTGGAAATCCAGGATTCCGCACCTGCGCACCCCCGGGCGATCGGGCAGCAGCATCAGATTGCCGACATGGTAGTCGCGCAAGACCAGGGTCTCGGTCGGAAGGAACGCGTGCGCCAGGACCGCTCGCCAAATGCCAAGATATTCTTCGCGAACTCTCTCGGAGAGCGGCGATCCAAGCGCCGCCGGTGCGTACCAGTCCACCAGCAGAGCCGCTTCCGCGAGCAGCCGCTCTGCGTCATAGCGCTGCAAGTCAGGAGCGCCGCACCGCGCGACCGCCCGCTGCAACGCTATCAGCGTGTCGACGGCCAGGGCATAAAGGACCCCCTCACCGGCGCCACGATCGAGTAAGCGGGTGTAGGTGTCGTCGCCAAAATCTTCGATCAGCAGAAAGCCATTGCCGGCGTCCATCGCGAAAACCTCGGGCGCACTGAACCCGAGTTCCAGCAACAGCGCAGCGACGGCCGTATACGGCCGGACATCCTCGTGCGGTGGAGGGGCATCCATGACGACAGCACGCCGCGCATTGCCACGCAGGCGAAAGTAGCGGCGAAACGAAGCGTCCCCGGCAAGCGGCACAGGCGTCAATTCACCCCAGCCCTGCGCCTCGAGGAAGGCGCTCATCCTGTTCCCTCGCTGATCGGTGGGCGTCCGGGTTCGAGGGGAAAGAAGAGGGGCTTGGCCGTTGCAGCCGGGCTCGTCGAGGTCACGCATCGGCGGCGTTCGGCGCCAGTCGTGTGCACCACTCTCCGCCCGGTACGAGGGTTATCCGCCGGGTCTCGGGCCGATCGCCGAATGCCAGGTTAACCTCCAGTCGGCGATCGGGCAGTAGCAAGCCCAGCCGTTCCGGCCACTCGATCAGCGAGATGCCCTCGCTGAAAGCTTCCTCGATGCCCAGTTCCCAAGCCTCCTCGCAGGAGAGCAGCCGGTAGAGATCGAAGTGCCAGACGCTCACCCGGTCGAGTTCGTAAACTTGGACCAACGTGAAAGTCGGGCTGGGCACCTCTTCGTCGCTGTTGCCCAAGGCGCGAATGAATGCACGCGCGAAAGTCGTCTTTCCCGTACCAAGCTCGCCTTTAAGCGCAATGATGTCGGCCGGTTTGGCCAATGCGGCAATCCGGGCGGCCAACTCGGCAGTGCCGGCGACGTCGGGGAGATCGACGGTGATCATCGCCCGCGCGTTGTAAAGTGTCGCGCCAGCGGAGCGCAACCGGTGCGCCGTCGCGCTGTCGCCGCGCGCGACCGGGCGAGCTTGTCTCGCTTGTGCCGCGACATCCGGGTCGCCGGCTCTGCGAATCGCCATTTGGCCCGCGTTTGCGGTGATCCGCCTGTCGGGCGGGGCGACGTGCTCCCGCGCGGGACCGGCCGGCTCGGCGCTGGCGGATTTCGGCGCCGCTACACACCTCTCCGCGCGGCAGGTGCAGGGGACTGCCCCTTCCCGGGCTTCCTGTCGAGCCGATGGCGCCGGTGCGCCTCGTGCAGCCCGATAGTGACCGCGCGCCCGATTAGCCGGAGGCCCGGCCCATTGCCCGATTGACGCGCGCGCCGAGCGAGTTCTTCGACGAGCGGTCCAGCGCGGATGCCGACCCACCGAGCTCCGTCAAGCAACTGCTCACCGTTCCGGCGCGCCGCCTCCGCTGCCCGAGCGCGCAAAATTCGAGCGAACTGGAAACGTACGTCGAGGATCGCCCGGGCCAATGAGCTCTCTCGAAAATCCGATGCCCGCCCTTTTATGGGCTGGAAGAACGATGGTGCCGATCTGCGTCAATAACGATAGTGCTCGGGTTTGAACGGACCGGAGCGCGGCACACCGAGGTAGCTCGCCTGCGCGGCGCTCAGCGCCGTCATCTTGACGCCGAGCTTGTCGAGATGAAGTGCCGCGACTTTCTCGTCGAGATGCTTCGGAAGCACGTAGACCTTGTTTTCGTAGTTTTCGTGATGGGTCCACAGCTCGATCTGCGCGAGCACCTGGTTCGTAAATGACGCGCTCATCACAAAGCTCGGGTGACCGGTTGCGCAGCCGAGGTTGACCAGCCTTCCTTTGGCGAGCACGATCAGGCGCTTGCCGTCCGGAAAGACGACTTCGTCGACCTGTGGCTTTACCTCCTCCCAGGGGTAATTGCGCAGCGCGTCGATTTGGATTTCGCTGTCGAAATGACCGATGTTGCAGACGATGGCGCGATCTTTCATCTGCCGCATGTGGTCGACCGTAATGACGTCGATATTGCCGGTTGCAGTGACAAAGATGTCGCCCTGCGAGGCTATCTCGTCCATTGTCGTCACCTGATAGCCCTCCATCGCCGCTTGCAGAGCGCAGATCGGGTCGACCTCGGTGACCGTGACCCGCGCTCCCTGGCTGCGCAGGCTCGCCGCGGAGCCTTTCCCGACATTGCCGAAACCGCAGACCACCGCAAGCTTGCCGGCCAGCATGACATCGGTCGCGCGCTTGATCCCGTCGACGAGGCTCTCGCGGCAGCCGTAGAGGTTATCGAATTTCGATTTTGTCACGCTGTCGTTGACGTTGAACGCCGGTGCTTTGAGCGAGCCCTCGCGCACCATCTCATAGAGGCGGTTGACGCCGGTCGTCGTCTCCTCCGAGATCCCGCGGATTTCCTGCAGCAGGTCAGGGTGCCGTTCGTGCAGGATCTTCGTGGCGTCGCCACCGTCATCGAGCACCATGTTGGGGGTCCAATTCTGTGGCCCACGCAGGGTCTGCTCGATGCACCACTCGTACTCTTCCTCGCTCTCGCCCTTCCACGCGAAGACCGGAATGCCGCGCGCCGCGATTGCCGCGGCTGCTTGGTCCTGGGTCGAAAAGATATTGCACGAGCTCCAACGCAGCGTTGCGCCGAGCTCGACCAGCGTCTCGATCAGGACCGCGGTCT
>JAFMSA010000559.1 GCA_017353855.1 Alphaproteobacteria bacterium | reverse complement strand
CGTAACCCCCGTTATTGAATATCCCTATCGCCAAGCGCTCGCGACAGGCGACCGCCCCGCCCCAAATGATCCCGCTATGCTGAGCAAACCGGCATCGCCCCAACCGGCATCGCCATGGCCGCGGCGCGTCACAAGCCCTACTGCCTCGGCCCGCCCGGCCAAGCGCGACGCCGTGTCTTCGAGCGCGTCCTCCACGACGGTTCGGTCGTTCCGCCGGAATGCAGCACGGCTGCCTCGCGCCGTCTACGTCTTCTCAACCCGCCAGCGGTGCCCGCCCCGGTTGCCGTCGCGCGGGTAAACAGGCATAAGCCGAACCGGCAGGCCGAACCTGTCGGCTCGATCGGCAAATGTCAATGTGCGTTTGGGACAATAATCCTCGCCAAGACCAACGATCCGGTAACCTGCAGATCGCCGTGGGCGCATCCGACCGGCGCCCGGCCGCGCAAGGGTGAAGCTTACGGGACCAGCACGGCCGCACCCTGTAAGGCACCGGAACGCAGATCGGCGAGTGCCTCGTTCGCACGCGGGAGCCGGTAGGCGACCGTTTGCGTCCCCACGCCCGCCTGCGGCGCCAGCGCGAGGAACTCCTCCGCGTCGCGGCGGGTCAGGTTGGCGACCGAGCGCAACACCCGCTCCTCCCACAGGATGCGATAAGGAAAGGACGGGATGTCGCTCATATGGATGCCGCCGCTGACGACGGTGCCGCCCTTCCTGGTCGCGGCAAGGGCGGCCGGCACGAGCGCACCGACCGGCGCGAAGATGAGCGCGGCGTCGAGCGGCTCGGGCGGCGGCTCGTCCGAAGCGCCGGCCCACTCCGCGCCGAGCGAGAGCGCAAAGCGCTGCGCCGCGGCGTCACCGGGACGGGTGAAGGCGAATAAGCGGCGACCCTGATAACGCGCCACCTGCGCCACGATGTGCGCCGCAGCACCAAAGCCGTAGATCCCGATCAGCCGCGCATCGCCTGCCATCCGCAACGTGCGGTAGCCGATCAATCCGGCGCACATCAGCGGCGCCGCCTCGACGTCACCGTAACGCGGGTCGATCGCAAAGCAATAACGCTCGTCGGCAACCGTGAGCTCCGCATACCCGCCATCGATCTGATAGCCGGTGAACCGGGCCCGATCACATAAATTCTCGCGACCGCCACGGCAGTATTCGCAGACCCCGCAGGTCCAACCAAGCCACGGCACGCCGACCCGGTCGCCGACCGCAAAGCGGTCCACCGATTCCCCCTTTTCGACGACGGTGCCGATGATTTCGTGGCCGGGGACGAGCGGCAGTTTCGGATCGGCAAGCTCGCCGTCCACGACATGCAGGTCGGTGCGACATACCGCACAGGCGCGCACGCCGATGAGGAGCTGGCGAGCCCCGGGCTTCGGCGCCGGCAGCTCGGATTCGACCAACGGACGCCCCGCGGCGGTCAGCACTTGTGCACGCATGAGCCTCTCCATTACTAGTGCCGGTGTGAGCCGACAGAATGATAACGTTTGCGAAGCCGCACTCTACGCGCCGCTCAAGGCGTTCCTCGAAGGGCAGGGATACGAGGTCAAAGGAGAGGTCCGGGGTTGTGATCTTGTCGCCCGGCGCGGCGAGGAGCCGCTCGTCATTGTCGAGCTCAAGCTCCGCTTCAATCTGGCGCTGGTCCTGCAAGGCATCGACCGGCTCGCCCTGACGCAACGGGTTTATCTTGCCGTACCGCGAGCGCGCAGAGGTGCCTTCGCCGCCGACCCTCCCGCGGTCCGCAGATTGTGCCGCCGGCTCGGATTGGGACTGATTGTCGTGGGACTCGCCGAAGGAGGTGTCGAAATCCTGGAAGAGCCCGTGCCCTACCGTCCGCGCCAGGCCAAATCGCGCGCACTGCGGCTCATCGACGAATTCTCGCGCCGCGTCGGCGATGCCAATACAGGCGGCGTGGTCGGCGTTCCCGTGGTTACCGCCTACCGGCAGGATGCGCTGCGCTGCGCCCGCGCCCTCGGCGTCTACGGACCGATGCAGACCGGCGCGCTGCGCGCGGTCTCAGGTGTGCCGCGGGCGGCATCTATTGTGCAGCGCAATGTCTATGGCTGGTTCGCAAGGCTCGAACGCGGCGTCTATGGCCTGAGCGGCGAGGGTTCTCGGGCAGTCAGCCGCTCTGCCGAAGCGTTGCCGGTGTGAAGCGCCCAGACCCGCGATGATGACGGAATTCAGCGACGAGCGGCGGCGCAGCCTGATCCTGGATTATTTCGGCACGGATTCGCACATCCGGGTGGTGCGGCACACCGAGACTTTCGGGGCTCCCGTTTTTGTCGTCGATTTTGACCGGGGACTACGGCATTTCCGCACTCTCGGCTCATTCGGCGCCGGCGCGCAGGTAACCGAGCAATCGAGCATGGACCTGCTCTACCCCGCCCGTCTCGTCTTCCACTACGAGCGGCTGATGTCCCTGGCTCTGGCGATGAGCGCGCGGCCGGTCAACGCGTTGCTGCTCGGCGTCGGCGGGGCTGCCATGTGGCGGTTTGTGCGCGCCTATCTGCCGGATTGCGCGCCGACCCTTGTCGATTCGGACGAAACCATCGTCGCGATCGCCCGGCGCTGGTTCCACCTGAAGCAGCCGGTCGTGCTCGACGCGGCGCAGCGATTCCTCGCCGCGACGAGCACACGCTACGATGCGATCCTCGTCGATCTCTACGGTCCCGGGGGTCCCGCCGAAATCGACGAGAGTTTCTGGGCGCGCTGTCTCGACGCCCTCACACCCGGCGGCTGCCTCGCTAACAACTGGGCAGATTTCACCGTCAACGCCAGGGTCAGAACAATGGCGGAGTCGCTCTCCACCGTGGCGCGAAGCCGCGGACTCGCGCCGATTTTCGCCACCCGTCGCGGCTTCCGCGACAACCTCGTCCAGTATGTCCCGACCGTGCCGGAGATCGGCGCCGATGCTGCCACGTTCGACGGCCTCAACCGGGTCCTCGAACGCCTCGTCCGGGAACGCCATATTCCGGATCGCGGCCAGGGAATCCTCGAAAACTGCATTGTCAGCACCCGCTTCCCGATCGTCTGACTGCCGCGGCTAGGGCGCCTGCGCGTCTGCCTCCGCGAAGGCGGCCAAACTGGCCTCGATTGGCTCGCGCGGCAGGTCGCGGGTTATGAAGACCATGCGGGTCCGCCGGTCGCTGCCGGGCCACTCCGGCAACAGCACCGGGGGATGGAACAGATGCTGCACCCCATGCAGGACGACCGGCTGATCAGGCCGGTCCGACAAGGCCACGATCGCCTTAAACCGCAGCAGATCGTCGCCCCGTATCGTCGCCAGGCCGTCGAGCCAGGCGGACAACGCGGCCCAGGAGATCGGCCGCTCGCGGGTAATGCAGAACGCACGAATGCGGTCGTCGTGCCGGTTGACGTCGAGGTGCTCATGCGCGTGCGCATGGCCGGCCTCGACCGCCTCGTCCCGCAGCCACCGCCGCACATCCGCGCTCTTCGTCACCGGATCGTAAAAGCCAATGTTGAAAAGGACCGCGGGATCCACTGCACCCTGCGCTGCCGGCAGGATCGGCGCGCCCGGATTGAGCGCCTTGAGCCGCGCTTTGATGTTCAGCCGCGCGGTCTCGTCTGCGAGATCCGTCTTCGTCAGCAACAGGCGGTCGGCGACCGCCGCCTGCTTTACCGCCTCGGGCTGCCGGTCGAGGCTGCCGGCGCCGTTGACCG
>JAFMSA010000558.1 GCA_017353855.1 Alphaproteobacteria bacterium | reverse complement strand
GACCTCTGGCGTTGCGGATCGCGCTCTCCGGGGTTGAGGTCCCGCTCGAGGCGGACCTCCTGTTCGAAATCGACGCCCCGACCGGGCTGCTGAGCAGAAATACCATCGTGCGTCATCGCGGTGGGGAGCCCGACGTCGATGTTACAGCGACCCTCGCCTTCTGGTACGGCATCCACGAACCGATCGATGATGTGTGGTGTCTGGCGGGGGCCTGGGCACAGGAAACTCAGGTCCAGCACAGCGACAGCGCCACGCCGCTCGCTCTCGAGAGCAGGGCCGGCAAAACCGGCTTTGCTTATCAGCCGTATTTGGCAATGCGGGCGAAGGCGTCGACCTATTTGTGCCAGATATGCTGGTCGGGCAACTGGGCGTTGCAGGCCGAGCCGAGCCCGGCCGGCGCAACTTTATCCGGCGGCCTCAATAATTGGCAGTTCCGCTGCCGCCTGAGCGCGGGCGGGAATAATGCTCTGCGTTTGCCGACGGTGCTGTTCGGCCGGTTCCAGGGCGACCAGAATGCCGCGACGCAGCATCTGCACAATTATCGGCGCAAGCATCGGCCGGATCCTGCGCGTCCGATTCCGGTGCAATTCAACAGCTGGTACCCCTATCTCGGCGAGCCGAACGCCACGGCGATGCTGGCACTTGTGCCACTGGCCAAGCGGCTGGGCTGCGAAGCCTTCGTCGTCGATGCCGGGTGGTTCAGGACCGACGAGGACGATTCGGCGTCCGACTGGACCACGCGGACCGGCGATTGGCACACGAGCCGTTTGCGGTTCCCGAACGGTCTGCGTGAGATCAGTGCCGCCTGCCGCGAGCAGGGCCTCCACTTTGGCTTGTGGTTCGAGCCGGAGGTGATCGGTTCATTGTCCGCCATTCGCCAGAATCATCCCGAGTGGCTGCATCATCTTGATGGGCAGCCTCCGCCCGTCAATGAGCGGGCGATCCTCAACCTGGGCGTCCCAGCGGCGCGGCGGTACGCCTTCGAACGCATCACGCGGATCCTGTCGAGGGTCGGGGTCGGTTGGATGAAATGGGACTTCAATGCCGATCTCGGCGCGGGCGGCTGGGCACCGGGACTGCCCGAAACCCTGACCGACCTGGATCCCCTCGTGGCCCATTATGAGGGGCTCTATCGCCTGCAGGATGCGATCCGCCGCTGGTTTCCCGACTTGATTCTCGAAATGTGCGCGAGCGGCGGGGGCCGGATGGACTGTGAAATTCTGTCGCATGCGCATGTCAACTGGGTCAGCGATCAGCCGGGGCCGCTGCGCAAGCTGGCAATCCATTTTGGCGTGCAGCTCGCGCATCCCGCAGTGGTGTGCAATGACTGGCTAGTCGAGTGGCCTCCCGGCAAGATCGCCGGCTACGACGACGACGAAGACGAGGACGAGGACGGCCTTGAGGAGCGCTGTGACCTGCCCTTCCGGCTGCGCGTCGCAATGTTGGGGAGCTTCGGGATCAGCGCAGCCATCGATCACTGGCCCGAAGCGGATCTCGTGGTTGCCGCCGAGCATGTTGCGCTTTACCGCGCCAAATTGCGGTCGATAATCCACCACGGTGACCAGTATTTCTTGACGCCGCCGCCCATCGACGGAGGCAGCGGCTGGGCCGCAGTCTGGTATGTCGCGAAAGGCGGCTCAGACGGCGTTTTGTTTGCGTTCCGGCTCGGGAGCGGCGAGACCTCCCGCGTCTTTGCGCTACCCGGTCTGTCCCCGGAAAGGGACTTTCGAGCGAGCCTGCTCTCTGCCGGCAGGATCGTCGACACGAGCGCAAAGGCGCTGGCAAGAGGCCTCGATATTACGGTCCCCGGCCGGTTTAAGTCCGAACTCGTCGTCGTAGAGGCGCGCCGAGGCGGACGTGATGCGGCTGAACAGCCGGTTGAGTAACCCAGGTCCGGTGGTACGTAGCGCAGTCGACGGTACACTCCGAGGATCTTCTCGACCTGCACGACTGAAGGGTACCCTCCCCGGCTCTCACGATCTGGGGTGCCTCGCGCCACAACAACCCGGGCTGCGCTTGAGGGCCTTTCCGGGGACACGCCGCCGTTTCAAGGGCTTATGCCATCCTCCAAGGTCGAAATGGTGGAGCCGCTAAACCCAATAATGTGGCCGGCCACGGTCTCGGCCAATCTGCACGAATGGTACGCGTCGGACCAGCAAGGCGGCTATCTTTGGGGTCTCGCCTATGATTTCGATATGACGCAGCCGCATAAATTCGGCCTGTTGTGGGCTTCGAAGAGCAAAGAATACGCCGGGGGGTTACGTTTGCAGCTATGTCGACGACGCGCTTCAAGGCTGCCAGTACACAACCGCCGCCGCAGAAGCGCAGAACGCCTTTCTCAACTTCACAGTGGGGGCGGACTGCAACCTCGTGGGTACGGATCCTGACTCAATGGCTTGGCGCGCACCGACATGTTTGGTATCGCGCGTCACGGTATGGGGAGCATAGCAAATGCGCTCCCACGACGTGAAACGCCCGGTCAAGCCGACCCGTTTGACGCCGGTGTTTCGCCTCTCTGGTAGCGCGAGAGCGCCCGACGCCGCGGCGGCAAGGAGACACCCCTGATGCAGCAAGCGGCGTGGAGCGCGGTTCTGCCACAGAGGGCGGCATCCTGATCAGAATGCCGCCGGTGAGAACAAGGGGCGCCAAAGAGCGCACGGAAAAATCGCCGGACCCTGAACGCGCTGACGCCGGCGTCGCCCATTGCGGGGCGGGAGCATGCCGGAGAATTTTCCGCGGCTGACGCTAACCGGTTTGTCTGTCGATCTCGCCGGCCGGTGCGTGTCACTGGAGCCTTCGGTTCAATTGTTCAATTATGCTGTGGCGTTGTTGCAACGGTACCGCGCCGCGCCCCGGCACCGCTTTTCCAGCGGTTTACCGCCCCCCTTGGCGTGACGGTCGTGACTACATTCACATTTTATATCGAAAGCAGCCAGTAACGAGCGGCAAGCACCAAATTTGTGTTTTCAAAAACCCTTTACCAGGCGGCTCTTAACATCGACTGCGTGGTCAGAATTATAGCACCATTACTGGTATCGCGGTTAATATCCCCGAAGACGATTAAGTTCCGCGCGGTTCAATTTTTGAGTGATGCTACGATCGCTCGCGGCCGGTCCCCGACGATGTAATAGAGCGTGGCGCAATTGTGGGAGCCCTCGGCTGGAGGTAGCGCTGCCTTGGTCGAGGTTGGTGTGACTGTTACGGTGATTTTCGGAATCCCGAAACATCAGAGCGCGTTGTTCAGTCGGAGTTGTTACTCCCGCAGTATGTTGGGCGGCGTCCGCCGCGCCGGCGGGTGATACGGGTTGCGCTCTCACCTCTTGAGAGCCGCCCGGCTCGGGCAGGCGCGTCCCGCCGGCGGGCGGATCCGTCGCCAGGCCGTGAGAGGTCTCGCCTGCCTTAAGGCTCTCCGCGTCGACGGGCGATGCCACCCCTTGCGAGCCGCCCGGCTCGGGCGGACGCGTCGCGTCGGTGGGCAGACGGGGCGCCGGACCGTGAGAGGTCTCGCCTGCCCTGGCCTTCACCACCTCGGCGGGCGATGCAGGCTGCGCGCCCACCCCTTGCGAGCCGCCCGGCTCGGGCGGACGCGTCGCGTCGGTGGGCAGACCCGGCGCCGGGCCGTGAGAGGTCTCGCCTGCCCTGGCCTTCACCACCTCGGCGGGCGATGCAGGCTGCGCGCCCACCCCTTG
>JAFMSA010000557.1 GCA_017353855.1 Alphaproteobacteria bacterium | reverse complement strand
GGCGGCCTGTTCGGCTTCGCAGCGCGACTGCCTTTTATCCTCGTGCTGGTGCTGTCCGTAGTCATCGGCTTCATCGTGCAAGGGAACTTTTCCAATCTCACTTCGGGTGTGCTCGCTGTCGCCACTCCGCGACACCGAGGGGCAACGATCGGGGTCTATTCCTGTATCGGTTTTGCCGGCGGGTTCCTCGGTACGCTCCTCTTTGGCGTTACGCTCGATCAATTCGGCGGCACGTCGCGGCTTGCGGCCTGGGCAGCGAGCTTCGGCTCCTGTGGTCTGGCTTGTTTGGCCGGTGCCGTCGCGACGATGTTCCTCTCTCGAGACGTGTGGCAATGACGACGGCCCTAAAGGTCCAACCCCCGTGGCGTCGACGGAGCCCGATTTCCTCGAAGCCTAGTCCCTCCAAAAAGGGCGCGGCTGGCGATGTTCTCCGGAAATAACTGACTGGTCAGCCTGTGCACGCGTCTTGCACTCGCCTGCCCGATGACCGCGGCGCGCTGCAGCCGCGGTACTTCCGCCTGACGTGATCGGTTAGCGTCGCCAGCCCCGTGCATCGCTCAGGCAGTAGCCCCGCCACGGGCGCACTCAGGCGGATACCGCCGAATGCCGATGCTCATACCATCCGCGAGTGCGCAAGACGATCCGCACCACGGAGAGCATGACCGGCACTTCGACCAGCACACCGACGACAGTCGCCAACGCGGCGCCCGATTGAAAACCAAACAGCGCAATGGCGGCTGCGACCGCGAGCTCGAAGAAATTCGATGCTCCGATCAACGCCGCGGGACAGGCGACATTGTGCGGGACGCCGAGGCCGCGGTTAATCGCGTAAGCGATGCCGGCGTTGAGATAAACCTGAATCACGATCGGGATCGCCAGCAGCGCGATGATAAGCGGCTGCCTCACGATTTGCTCTCCCTGAAATCCGAACAGCAGCACGAGTGTCGCCAACAACGCGAGGAGCGAAATTGGCTGCAGGGTCCGAAGCGTCTGCGCGAGCGCCGCCTGACCGCTATTCGCCAGCAACGATCGCCGCCACAGCTGTGCCGCGATCACCGGCACGACAATGTAGAGGATGACTGAAAGAAACAACGTCATCCACGGCACCGTGATCGAAGACAGCCCCAAGAGCAATCCAACGATCGGCGCAAAGGCAAAGACCATGATCGTGTCGTTGAGGGCTACCTGAGTGAGGGTGAAATTCGGCTCACCATCCGTGAGATTGGACCACACGAACACCATGGCGGTGCAGGGCGCCGCGGCCAGAATAATCAGACCCGCGATATAGCTGTCGATCTGTCGGTCAGATAACGCTCAAAGGTTCCCAGTGCCGGCGCCGTGGACCGCCGGCCGATTTCCGTTGCGGATGTCATCAGAGCTCCAGTTTTGGGGTGGTTCTACCCGACAGCCCGTCGCCGCGGCCGATCTCGTCGACATGGCGTTTGATTGCCATGCGGTCGAGTTTCTCGACCGGCAGAGCGACGAACAGCTTGATCCGGCTTTCGAGGCCGACACACGCCTCGCGGAAAGCTCTGCGTCGCTCCGCTTGCATCCCTGCACAGCGGCCGGATCCGGCACGCCCCAGTGCGCCGACACCGGATTGCCGGGCCATATCGGGCACACCTCGCCGGCGGCCTGGTCGCAAACCGTGAAAACGAAATCCATCACCGGCGCCCGGGGCCCCGCGAATTCATCCCAGTGTTTGCTGCGCAGGCTGCGTGTCGGCAGATGAAGTTTCTCGAGGATCTCTAACGCCAGCGGATCAACGGCACCTTTGGGGAAGCTGCGGGCGCTGTAACCTTTGAACCGGCCATTACCCCAATGATCTATCAGCGCTTCGGCGAGAATGCTCCGCGCCGAATTCCCGGTGCACAGAAACAGGACATTGCAGATCCTCCGGTCGGTCATGTGCGGCCCGCTCAGGGTTTGCGGGCTTCGATCATGGCCGAGACGATGTGCTTTTCGAGGCTGCTTCCCGGCGCCCAGGTCTTGATCAGTTCGCGGCTTTCCGGTTTCGGCGTGATCCGAACATCAACAAACCCGACTTTGGCAAGCCAATACTCGACCTGATCCGCCGGCACCGCGCCGGCGATGCAGCCGCATAGCAGCGCTGGATCGGATTGCAGCTCGCCCGGAAGCGGCGCGGTGTTGATGATGTCCGACACGGCGAGCCGGCCGCCGGATCTGAGGACCCGAAAGGCTTCGCGAAACACCTGTTCCTTCTCCGGGACAAGATTGATCACGCAGTTCGAGATCACGACGTCGGCAGTGTCGTCAGCGACCGGCAGATGCTCGAGTTCGCCGAGGCGGAATTCGACATTGACCGCGTCGAGTCGGGCGGCGTTTTCGCGCGCCTTTTTCAGCATCTCCCAGGTCATGTCAACGCCGATGACATGGCCTGTCACCCCGACTTGCCGCGCCGCCAGAAAACAGTCGAAACCAGCGCCGCTGCCGAGATCGACGACCGTTTCACCCGGCTCCAGGGCGGCGATCGCCTGGGGGTTACCGCATCCGAGCCCGAGATTGGCACCATCGGGGACGGCAGCCAGATCCACCTCGGAATAGCCCATCCGGAGCGCCTTATCGTACGAGATACCGACCGCTTCGGGACCACAGCAGGACGACGTCGCCGGCGCACAGCAGCTTGTATCGCGGGCCGCCGCAATGCCGCCGTAGCGGGCACGCACCAATTCCTTAATCTGAGATTCATCCATTCTCTTGCCTCCCTTATGCTGCTGTGGCCTTTGGCTTGGCGCCGGTGCAACCAGCCGCCGGATCGCAGACCGGCGCACAGACGGCCTCGCGCCCGCAGCAATTTTCGGTGAGGTAAGCCAGCAGGGCGTTCATGGTGCCGTAGTCGGCCGAGTAGATCAGGTGCCGGCTCAAGCGGCGTTGCGTGATCAATCCGGCATGCACGAGCTGCTGCAGATGAAAGGACAGTGAGGACGGCAGCACGCCGAGTCGCTCAGCGATCACGCCGGCCGGCAACCCCTCGGGCCCACAAGTCACGAGCAGCCGAAACAACTCCAGCCGGGTTTCCTGTGCGAGCGCACCAAGAGCAGCGATCGCGCGTTTCTGATCCATGGCGTCGTTCTGTTATTTCAACCAGTATCGATCATGTCGCCCCGCAGCCAAATTTTCGTCAAGTGACATTTTGAAGAATATCGAAGAAAGGGGCCATCGCAAAGGCGCCGAGCTGCACGCGCAGGGCCCGCTACCTGCCTCGAGGTCGCGCAGCAGCTCGGCTCCGACGACCCCTACTGGGCGCGTCTCGGCCGGCAGCCTGGTCCGTTCAAGGACTACCTCGAACTGGGACGGCACCAAAAGCCGCCATTGGCCCCCGGCCAAGACCGCACAGAAGGGACAAGCCTGAGAAGCCCTTGGCTGGGTGGCGAGAGGGGTGGCCTCGGACGTATCACCCTTGGCAACGACGCCCAAAACCTTCGCACTGCGGCCGAACTTCGCGGCTCTGATTGGTTGTTGATACGATTTCGGCTCGCGGAAAACGACGGGCTTGCTCGGGGAGCCGGCCATTCTGTAGGGCGCGGTTGGCGGCGCGCGCTGCGGCATCTCGGCGACTCGCGTTTTGCCGAGAGCAACGCCGGCACCCCCACAGCGCGTGACGCCACACATTGATCTGCTTGATCCGTCACGCGGCCGCCCGCTCAGAGTCAGACACCGCATTGGCGG
>JAFMSA010000089.1 GCA_017353855.1 Alphaproteobacteria bacterium | reverse complement strand
AGGAGAGTGTCCTTTAGCGCGACCGGCACGCCGTCGAGAAGGCCTCGCGGCTCGCCCCGCTGCCAGCGCGCCTCCGATGCCCGCGCCATTGCCAACGCTTGTTCCGGGTCGTAGAGAACCAGGGCGTTAAGGGCACCCTCGAACATCTCGATCCGTCGCAAGGTATCCTTGACGACTTCGACCGGCGAAAGCCGCTTGTTGCGATAAAGGCCGAGCATCCGGGTGGCGGGCATGAATGCGATTTCATCGGCCATGCTGTGCTCCTCAGGCGCTGACAACCTGCCTTCTGCGGTTTAGTGCAGGAAATACGGCGCCATGATGACGTTGCGTGCTTTTACCTTTAACAGGGATAGTCTGAGCGCCCGGCTCATGGGCTCCCGACGGGGACGGTTCGGTGGCGTCAAACGCCGAGAGATACGGGCGGATCGCGCCGCTCTATGACATGCTCGAATTGCCGTTCGAGTACGCGCGCTATCGCCGGATCAGACCGCTGCTTTTCCAGGGACTTTCGGGCCGCATTCTCGATGCGGGTGTCGGAACCGGCCGAAACTTCGCATTTTATCCGGCATCTGCAGTCGTCGTCGGGATCGATATCAGTGCGGCGATGCTCGCCCGGGCGCAGCGGAAGCGCCAGAAGGCGACCGCCGAGATTGAGTTGCAACAGATGGATGTGACCCGGCTCGACTTCCCCGACACGTCATTCGATGCGGCGGTCGCGACGTTTCTTTTCTGTGTCCTGCCCGACGAGCAGCAAGTTCCGGCGTTGTGCGAACTCGGCAGGATTGTAAAGCCAAGCGGGGTAATTCGGCTTCTCGATTATGTGCGTCCCCGCGGAACCTTTCGCCGGGTAATTACCAAACTGTGGGAGCCCTGGATCGCTTGGGCTTATGGAGCCAGCTTCGACCGCCGGACCGAGGAGCAGCTTCCCGAAGCCGGCCTCGAGCTCGTGGACTCTCGGTTCGTGGTCCCCGATCTCGTGAAGCTGATCTCGGCCCGTCCTGCGGCCGACGGTTCTCGCGGCCAAGGGTCTGCCGTTCCGGTGGAGGGCTCAATACAGCGATAATTCGGCGGAACCGGCTGTGCCGCCTTATTCCCGCAGATCTTCGAAGAACTCCTTGACCCGAGCGAAGAAGCCTTCGCTCGCGGGGTGGGTCCCTCCGTTCCCTCCGGCTTTTTCGAACTCGCGCAACAGCTCCTGCTGACGCTTTGTCAGGTTCACCGGCGTTTCGACGATCGCCTCGATGAACATATCACCGCGCGCCGGCGAGCGCAGCACGGTCATACCCTTTGACCGCAGGCGGAACTGATGGCCGGATTGGGTCCCCGGGGGTACCGTAACGCGCGCCCGGCTGCCGTCCACGGTCGGCACCTCGATCGAGCCGCCGAGGGCTGCCGTCGTGATCGGGATCGGTACCCGACAGAACACATTCGCGCCGTCGCGCTGGAAGATCCGATGTGGCGCGACCGTCGTGAAAATGTAGAGATCTCCCGCCGGCGCGCCGCGCACCCCGGCCTCCCCCTCGCCGGATAGCCGGATGCGGGTGCCGTCTTCGACCCCGGGCGGGATGTTGACCGACAGCATCTTCTCACGTCGGACCCGGCCCTGGCCACCGCACGACTTACAAGGATTATCGATTATGCGCCCCGCGCCCTGGCAGGTGGCGCAAGTTCGCTCAATCGTAAAGAAGCCCTGCTGAACCCGCGCGCGCCCCCGGCCGTGGCAGGTCGGGCACGTGATCGGCCTCGAACCCGCCTCCGCACCGCTGCCCCGGCACTGGTCGCAGGCGGCCAGGGTTTGGACACGGATCGTGGTCTGCTTGCCGCGAAACGCATCCTCCAGCGAGAGCTCTAGGTTATAGCGCAGATCGCTGCCGCGCGTGGGCCCCCCGTGACTGCGCCGGCCACCGCCCATGAACTCGCCGAACATTTCGTCGAAAATGTCGGCAAATCCGCCGGAGAAGCCGAAATCACCCGGACCGCGCGCGCCCCCCTGCTCGAACGCGGCGTGACCGAACCGGTCATAAGCCGCGCGTTTTTGATCGTCCTTCAGGACGTCATAGGCCTCGTTGATTTCCTTGAACTTCTGCTCTGCAGCTTTGTCCCCCGGATTGCGGTCCGGGTGGTGCTTCATTGCCAGCTTGCGGTAAGCCGCCTTAAGTTCGTCGGCGCTCGCCGATTGGGAAACGCCGAGGACCTCGTAAAAATCCTGCTTGGCCATGTTTGCGGGGCGTTCGCTATCGGGTTTTGACGTCGCGCCTCACCCCGGCGGGAGGTTCGCCGGGGTGGTCGGATCCGATCTGCACTTCCGTGTTCTGGCGGTTAAGCGGAGCCGCGCTTTTTCTGGTCGTCGACCTCCTCGAAATCGGCGTCGACAACCTTGTCGCCGCCGGCCGACCCTCCCTGCGACGCGCCGCCGGTGGGGCCGCCGCCATCGCCGCCGCCCGCCTGTTCGGCCTGTTGTGCTTTGTAGAGCGCCTCGCCGAGCTTCATCGAGGCCTGAGCCAGAGCCTCGGTCTTGGCCCTGATCTGCCCGGCATCCTCGCTCCCCAGTACGTCTTTCAGCGCCTGGGCCGCCTGCTGCACCGTGTCGCGGTCCGTTTGCGGGACCTTGTCGCCGCTCTCGTTGAGTGTCCGCTCGGTCGTGTGAATCAGCGCGTCGGCATTGTTTCTCGCCTCGACCAGGTCGCGGCGCCGTTTGTCTTCCTCCGCATGCGCCTCGGCGTCCTTGACCATTCGGTCGATATCCGTTTCGGAGAGGCCGCCCGACGCCTGGATTCGGATCTGCTGCTCTTTGCCGGTCGCCTTGTCCTTGGCAGAGACCTGCACGATGCCGTTGGCGTCGATGTCGAAAGTGACCTCGATCTGCGGCATGCCCCGCGGCGCGGATGGAATCCCGACAAGGTCGAACTGGCCGAGCAGCTTGTTGTCGGCAGCCATCTCGCGCTCGCCCTGGAACACGCGGATCGTGACAGCCGTCTGATTGTCCTCGGCGGTCGAGAACACCTGGCTCTTCTTGGTCGGAATCGTCGTATTGCGGTCGATCAGCCGCGTGAAAACGCCGCCCAGCGTCTCGATCCCGAGCGAGAGCGGGGTCACGTCGAGAAGCAGGACGTCCTTGACCTCGCCCTTGAGCACACCCGCCTGTATCGCCGCGCCGACCGCCACGACCTCGTCGGGATTGACACCGCGATGCGGGTCCTTGCCGAAGAATTGTTTGACGGCCTCGATAACCTTCGGCATGCGCGTCATGCCGCCGACCAGGATCACCTCGTCGATTTCGGAGGCTTTGAGCCCCGCATCCTTGAGCGCGGCGCGGCACGGCCCGATCGTCTTCTGGATCAGATCGTCGACCAGCGCCTCGAGCTTCGCCCGGGTCAGCTTGATGTTGAGATGCTTGGGCCCATGCTGATCGGCAGTAATGAACGGCAGATTGACGTCGGTCTGCATCGACGACGACAGTTCGATCTTTGCCTTTTCCGCGGCCTCTTTCAGCCGTTGCAATGCAAGCCGGTCATTGCGCAGATCGATGCCCTGCTCCTTGCGGAATTCGTCGGCGAGATAGTCGATGATGTTCTTGTCGAAATCTTCGCCGCCGAGGAACGTGTCGCCGTTCGTCGACTTCACCTCGAATACCCCGTCCCCGATTTCGAGTACGGAAATGTCGAAAGTGCCGCCGCCGAGGTCATAAACCGCGATCGTGCCGCTGCCCTTCTTTTCCATGCCATAGGCAAGTGCCGCCGCGGTCGGTTCGTTGATGATCCGCAGCACCTCGAGCCCGGCGATCTTGCCGGCGTCCTTCGTCGCCTGACGCTGACTGTCGTTGAAATAGGCGGGGACCGTGATGACAGCCTCGGTCACCTTCTCACCGAGATACGCCTCGGCGGTCTCCTTCATCTTTTGCAGAATGAAGGCGCTGATCTGGGAGGGCGCGTATTTCTTGCCGCGGCTCTCGACCCAGGCATCGCCATTGTCGCCGGCGATGATCTTGTACGGGACAAGATCCATGTCCTTCTTCACCATCGGGTCGGTGAAGCGGCGCCCAATCAGGCGCTTGATCGCAAAGAATGTGTTTTCGGGATTAGTGACGGCCTGGCGTTTTGCGGCCTGTCCAACGAGCCGCTCGCCCGACTCGGTGAATGCAACCATCGAGGGCGTCGTGCGCACACCCTCGCTATTCTCGATCACCTTAGCGTTCTTGCCTTCCATCACGGCGACGCAGGAATTCGTCGTGCCGAGATCGATACCGATGACCTTGCTCATGGACACCTCTTTCTAGAGCAGGACCGGGCGGCCCGGGGAAGCACCGTCCCGATCCCCCGGGAAATTAAATTCAGCCATCCCCTCGCTCTGGCTGGGGGTTATATATGCGAGGCGACAGGGCGCTACAACCGGCTGCCGCCCTAGTTGACCCCGCATCGACTCCTCCCCGCGGCCACGTTCTTCAGTCATGCCTCGGACGCCCGCGAGTCGGGTTTCGGTCCGCCTTTTGCGACCCCGACCATCGCCGGACGCAGCAAGCGGTCATGTAGCACATAGCCGGGCTGCAGCACCTCGACCACCGTGCCGCTCGGCTGGTCAGGCCGCTCGGCCTCGAAGATCGCCTGGTGGAAATTGTGGTCGAAGGGCTCGCCTATCGGATCGATGCGACGGATCCCATGCTTCTCGAAGACGCTGAGGAGCTCGCGCTCGGTTGCTCCGACCCCGGCCAGAAGGCTGCGAGTGCGCTCGTCCTTGACCTCCCCCTCGGGTAGGCTTTCGAGAGCCCGTCGGAGATTGTCCGCGGCCGAGAGCAGGTCCTTCGCAAATCCCGTCACCGCATATTTCGAGGCGTCCTCGCGCTCGCGCTGCGCGCGGCGGCGCACATTTTCGGTCTCGGCAAGTGCGCGCAACAGACGGTCCTTCTGTTCAGCGAGCTCGCTCTCGAGTTCCGTCAGCCGGTCGCCGGCCGATCGCTCTTCGCTTTCCGAGCCCATGGGCGCTTCGGAGGGACCGTCGAGATTGTTGTTCACGGCATCTTCCGGGCTCGGCGTTTTCTCCTGTTCCTGGGTCGTATCTTGCATGCTTAGTCCTATCCGACAAGGCGCCCGATCACCTTAGCGGTGTAATCCACCATTGGGATGATCCGGGCGTAGTTGATCCGAGTGGGTCCGATGACGCCGATTGCGCCGACGATCTGCTCACGGCTGTTCTGATACGGAGCGATAACCATCGAGCAACCCGCAACCCCGAAAAGCCGGTTCTCGGCGCCAATAAAAATCTGCACGCCTTCGCCCTGCTTGCTCGCATCGAGCAAGCGCAACATGGTCTCTCTGGTTTCCAGCATCTCGAACAAAGTGCGCAGCTTTTCAAGATCGGCCAGCGCCGTCACGTCCTCGAGCAGGTTTGCCTGGCCGCGCACAATCAATGCCCTGCCTTCATCACCGCCGGCCCAGCTCGCTAGACCGGCCGCGACGAGCTTTGACGTCAATTCGTCGAGTTGCGCCTTGTTCGAAGCGACCTCCTGCTCGATCTCCGCTTTCGCCTCCTCGATGGTCCGGCCGATGAGTCTCGCGTTGAGGTAGTTGCTGGCCGAAATCAACGCCGAAGGCGGCAGGCCGTGCGGCACCTCGATGACGCGGTTCTCGACAAGGCCATCCTCGGTCACGAGCACGACTAGCGCGCGCCCGGGGCCGAGATGGACAAATTCGATATGCTTCAAGGGACGGTCCTGGTTGGGAACGACAACGATTCCGGCGCAGTGCGCCAGACCCGACAGTGCGGCCGTTGCCTCCTCGAGTGCCTGCGACAAGCTCTTGCCGCGCGCAACGCAAAGGCTCTCGATGCTGCGCCGTTCATCTTCGGCCAGGCGTCCGACCTCGAGCAGACCGTGTACGAACAGCCGAAGACCAAGTTCGGTCGGCAAACGGCCGGCCGAGGTGTGCGGCGCGTAAAGCAGCCCCGCCTCTTCGAGATCCGCCATGACGTTGCGGATCGTTGCCGGCGACAGGTTCTGGGTAAGCCGGCGGGACAGGGTGCGCGAGCCGATCGGTTCTCCGGTCGCAACGAAGCCATCGACGATCAGGCGAAAGATTTCGCGACTACGCTCGTTCAATTCACCGATCGGAGAGGACAGGACAGATCGAGGCATCGCTAACCAGGACTGATGATCCGCGGCGGCAGAGCCAACATCGCCCGCAGCGTCGATCGGATCACTTTACCAGCGGCTGATGTGGTCATCCGATGTTCGCGAGCCAAGCGCCCAGGCTGAGCACGGGCGGGTCGGCCTGCGGCCGGTCATCTCGGGATGCGCGGAATTTAGGAACGCCTTTCAGGAGCGTCAACTCGCCGAGAAGCCCACGGGACGCCTAATTCTTCATGAAGCCTGAGAAGGAGCAGAAAACACTTTGGCGAGAAACCGCCCCAGATCCCTATTCGACAGCGCCCGCACCCGGTCGTCGCGGGCGATCGGGTAAGGCCTCGCGAAGATCGTGCAGAGTCCCAGGATCAGCTTTCGCCGGAAAGGCCCCGTCATCGCCAGCCCGGTATGAAGATCGCGCACCGTGCCGTCGCGCTCGACCCTTAATCGACAACCCGCGAGATTGCGCCCGATCAGTCGCCGCTCGAAGGCGCCATCCCACTGATGGACGGCACCCGGATAAATGATCGTCTCGACTGGGCTGCCACCCGCCCGTAAATCCGCAGCCAGTTCAGCACAGCGCTGCTGGTCGACGATTTCATCGTCGCCGCCGATCAGCATCAGCAACGGAGCACCCGTTGTACGCTTGTCCGCAAAGCGGGCGATGCAGGGGCCATAAAAGGCGACGTGCCCGGCGAAACGCAGGCCAGGTGAAGCCAAGCGGTCGGCAATCTGCGCAAAAGCCGCGAAAGTCGTCGCCATCGCACCATAAGAGAAGCCGACCAGCACCACGCGCCGCGGGTCGATCTCGGGTCGCCGCGCCAGAAAGCCCAACCCGCCATAGGCGTCGGCGACCATCATCGTCTCCGTGATGTTCAGCAGTCGCTCGATAAACCCGGTGCCGCGGTCGCGTCGCGCGCCGAATACGTCGACGACGAGCGCGGCCACACCCATCCCCGCCAGCTGCGGCGCGTAAGTGAGCTCGCGCGCCGCCAGCACGCCGCCCGCGCCGTGCAGCATGACGACAGCAGGCACCGACCGTGCGGCATGCGGTCCCGGCGGAACAAACAGTCGCCCGATCGCCGTCGTCGACGGCTCGGCTTCTCCTCCGGCGCCGATATCCGGCGGAGCAAACGGGCTTTTGCTCGGCCAGGAAACCGGGACGCCTTCAATACCCCGCAGCAAATTCGGATCGGGCCACGGCTCTCTGAGGCGCGACCAATTCACCGCTGCCTCACCGGTCATGCCCAGGACAATGAGGACCGCGGCGAATACCGCTACTGGCAAACCTTTCAATGGGATCAGGGCGTTTTTTTGAACGAGGCTTCGTAGGATTGCCCGCCGGGAGTGGTCATTCGCCCGATGAGGTCGACGATGCCGGGGCGAAACGCGAATTGTGTCCCGTCGGCATTTTGGAACCTCAGCTCGCCGTCACGAACAACCCCGGTACCGTGGAGAACCCCACCGTGCGTTCGCGCACCGGATCCCAGCGGCCCATAGATGTACATGACCGAGGCCGTGCCGTCGGGATCAACGTTGTCGACGATCAGAGCCGCGCAGGTGTTGACATCCCACGCCGCGTCGCTCCACGCTCCGAGAAAGCGGCGATACGCGTCCGGAACACCCGCGGAATCGACGATGCGGTAGCTGACGCTCTGCTCGCAGAACACGCGACCGTTTTCCGGCTCGCCGGCGGCAGGCGGCAGCGCCTGGGCGGCTAGGCCGGATGCGGTCGATACGATGAGCAAGGGCGCAATAATGTAACGCATCATACCTCGATCAGTCGGCTGTTAGCTGCGCGGAGCTTATGGCGAAACGATGGCGGAACGACGTGGCGCCGCCGTCATCCGGCTGCGAAGTGGTCGACGTCGAGGAGCATGCGGCCGTAGGGCACCATCGCCGCCTGACGGCTCGCGGCATGATGGGTCAGAATAGTCATAACGTCGCGCCGAATTTCCTGCAGCGGGTCGCAGTCGTAGACCCAGCGGGCTCCGCTCAGCTCGCACAGGCGCTCGAGCGCCCAGCCCACCTGGTGCTGCGCGAATGTCATGTCCCGCCGCGCGCGCAGCGCCTCCGCTTCAGTGATCTTGCGGCCGGAACTCACAGCCGCAGTGCTCGATTCGCGACCAGTGTGCAGCAGCAAGACGGCGACATCGATTGCGGCTGCGGCCTCGCCGATCGCCATCTGCACCACCTCGGACTGGGCCACTTTGGTCACGCCCCGCGACACCCGCCCCGCGAGGGTCCTGCAGGCAACATCGAGGGCACGGCGGCCGAGGGCAATGCAGACCGGTGGCAGCGAATAAGCAACCAGGAAACCGCGCGGTGCGCGCAGAACAGGATAGTCGGGGTGTACCAGAGCACCCGGCGGAGTGCCGGCGAAGAGGTCGCTGACCATAACGCAGCGATGCTCGGGGACAAAAACGTCGCGTAACACTAGGGATTTGCTGCCGGTGCCCGCGAGGCCGAGCACCTGCCAATCGTCAACGATCTCGACCTCGCGGAGCGGCACCAGCAGATACGCAATCGAGCGCGGGTCGCCCGATTGCCCGAGAAAAGCGCCAAGTATCACCCACTGCGCATAGTCGCAGCCGCTCGAGAACGTATAACGCCCGCTCAGTCGCCAGCCACCCGTCACCGGCCTGGCGGCCGCGCGCGGCGCGAGCGAGGATGAAGCGACCGCTTCCGGATCGCCGCCCCACACGTCGATCTGCGCCTGCTCGGGATATTGGGCGATGATCCACTGATGCTCGGCGAGCACTGCGTAGACCCAGGCCGACGACGCGCAGCCGTAAGTAAGCTCTTCAACGATCCGCGAGAACAGGCTGAACCGGCCTTGCTGGCCCCCAAAACGTCTGGGCTGCAGGATGCGCAGAATGCCGGCGGCGCGGTACTCGGCGATCGTTTCCGGAGGTAACTGACGCGCCGCAGCGGCGGCCTGCGCGCGCTCGGCAAGCCGCGGTACCAGCGCCCGCGCCCGCTCTAACATGGCACGTTCCGTGTCCGGAAGCGCGCCCTCCTCGCCGCCGATCGTACCGAGGAACCCCATCCTACCCGCGGCTCGTCCGCGCGAACTGAGCGGACGGTCTTAGCAGACGGTACCTCTTGAGGCACCTGCAGACCCGTTCCCGCGCCGCGGCCTGCCTGGCGCGGGGGCAGCGTTTGCAGGTGACGCCGCGATCGACAACCGCCATGTCCCTAGGATACCGGCCCGGACGAGTTTTCCAATCTATATCACGACGTTTACGCTCTCTACGGGTATCGGCACAAGATACGCAAACGCCGGATGCTCGGCTGCTTGCGGGAGATCGCCAAGGCGCGCTGCGAGGGCTGGGGTGACGGCAAGCTGATAGAACCGAGGGGCGAGCCGGATCAGGTCCGCCCGTTCGTATCCCTTGCCGCTGAGCTCGATCTCGGCCGGCCCGGCGACCACCTCGGGACCGCGCATCGGCGGGGACGAGATCGGGCCCGACCGGGAACTACGGGCGCCAGCCGCACGGCACGAAGTAGCGCCCGTTGGCATCCGCGGGTCTCCTGCTCGCGCCGGGCGCCCGCGATTCCGTCGATTTCGACCACACGTCTTTGTGCACGTGCGATGGGGTGCCACGCATCGAAGGGCGGGACCCTCCCGCAGAGGATCGAGCGTTCATGCCGAACACCGGCGGCCTCGGGCGGAGGTGATTTACCGGCGCATCGACAATGATTACCTCGATCCGCAAGCGTTTCCTCCGGACAGGCTGCTGGGGCCCGGGGCCGGGCGGGGAATCCGGGGCTTGACAATGCTGTCGGGACGAGTGTGCCTGACCACCGGCGGCCTGCCGTTCTTGCCTCGCGCAAAAGCCGATATTGCAGAATGTCAAGACCCATACCTGCCGAGAGCCGAAAGCACTGCGCTACACGCTCGACAAGCTTGCCGAGCTCGTCATCAAGCCGGTCGGTGAAGCCGGGCCACGGCATCACAGTCGGGCCATATGCCGGTCGGCAAGAGCTTGACGATTGCCGCGCAAAACTGCTTTGCCGATCCCTCGAACGACCTCAGCCAACCCTGCATCAAATTGTCGGCGCGCCCGGCCCTTATCGACGGCCGGCTCGAACTGCGGCAGGTGGATCTGCGGCTGTTCGCCGTCACCGGATCGAGCACCTGAGTGTTGCCGGGCGGATTGAGGCGTGACGTGGCGTCGCGGTTCGCTGGTCCCGATTCCTCGCGGTGCGGCGGATCGAAGGATACTCCGGTCGTTGCACGAGGTTCTCCGCGCCGACGCCAGTCTGGGCGAGCTCCTGCGGGTGCTTCGCTAAAGGCCGAGTGGGCGTGCCGCGAATGGCGCGTCATCGGGCGCTTCCAGCGTAGCACGGGCGTATGTCCCGATTGCGATTGGGTCGGCCCCCGACTTAGGCCGGGTATTGGCACCTGGGTTTGCGGCGGATGCGGCGTGATCCATGACCGTGACCATGCCGCGAGCCGGGTGATCCTGCGGGATGCGACGGTGGTGCGGGCCGCCGGGGTAGCGCCAGTGAACGCGAACCTGTCTCCGCTCTGAGACGAAAGCGAGGCTCTGTCGTGCGTGACGGGGGTGAGGCTCGTGCCTTGCCTAGTCACGGCGAGTCACCTGCGAATGTTGCCGAGGTTCATCGTGA
>JAFMSA010000556.1 GCA_017353855.1 Alphaproteobacteria bacterium | reverse complement strand
ATCACGCTCGGGCGGGCAACCAACAGGTGCTCGCCACCCCGGGCACGATCGCCATCATGCGACAACGCTATGGTGAACTGGCCGGCAGTTCGCTGCAGCCGCTCGACTACGGCGAGACCATCTCGGTCGGCGACGTGACGGTATGCCTCGTCCCGGCCGGCCACGTGCTGGGCAGCGCGCAAATCGTGCTCCACCATGCCGGCGCCCGAGTCGTCGTCTCCGGCGACTACAAACGCCGCCCAGACCCGACCTGCGCGCCGTTCGAGCCCTGCAACTGCGACGTTTTCATTACCGAGGCGACCTTTGGATTGCCGGTCTTCCGCCATCCGCCCGAGGGCCAGGAGATCGACAAGCTGCTGCATTCGCTGGCGCTCTTTCCGGAGCGATGCCATGTCCTCGGAGTCTACCCGCTTGGCAAATGCCAACGGGTTCTGGCCCTGCTGCGGCGGGCGGGGTACGAAGAGCCGGTCTATCTGCACGGTGCCCTGGTCGGACTGACCGAGCTCTATGAGAGCCTTGGCGTGCCGCTCGGTCCAGTGCTGCCCTGGAATGCCGCCTCGCGCGATGCGCTCCGCGGGCGCATCGTGCTGGCGCCGCCTGCCGCGACGACCGACCGCTGGTCACGGCGGCTTCCCGATCCGCTCGTCGCGATGGCCTCGGGTTGGATGCGGGTGCGGCAGCGCGCCAAGGCACGCGGTGTCGAGCTGCCGCTCGTCATCTCCGACCACGCCGACTGGGACGAGCTGACCGCGACAATCGACGAGCTCGCCGCCGGCGAAGTCTGGGTCACACACGGCCGCGAGGAAGCACTCGTGCACTATGCGACGCAAAAAGGATATCGCGCCCGCGCGCTGGCGCTGAGCGGCTTCGAGGAGGACCAGTGAACCGCTTTGCGGCGCTCCTCGACGCGCTGCTGTTCACACCCTCGCGCAACGGCAAGCTTCGGCTGATGCGGGAATATTTCACGACGACGGCCGACCCGGCGCGGGGCTGGGCACTGGCGGCGCTGACCGGCGAGCTCGTGTTTGACGAAGCAAAGCCGAACCAGGTGCGCGCCCTCGCTGCCGCCCGGGTCGATCCCGAGCTGCTGGGCTGGTCCTACGACTTTGTCGGCGATCTCGCCGAGACCGTGTCCCTGATCTGGCCCGGCGCGCCCGGTGGAGCGGGCCATGTCCCGGATCTCTGCGAAATTGTCGAAAGGCTGAAGGGCGCAAGCCGCGGCGAGGTCGCCAAGCTGCTTGAACCGTGGCTCGACGCGCTCGACGCTACCGGGCGATGGGCGCTGCTGAAGCTCGTGACCGGCAGCTTGCGAATTGGCGTCTCGGCCCGGCTCGCCAAGACCGCGCTCGGCGAATGGGGCGGCGTCGAGGTCGATCGCATTGAAGAGGTCTGGCATGGGCTCGCGCCGCCCTACCAGCCGTTGTTCGATTGGCTCGAGGGCCGCCGGCCGCCGCCCGAGACCGGCGAGCTTCCGACCTTCTGCCCGCTGATGCTGGCGCAGCCGCTCGAGGACGCCGATGTCGCAGCACTCGACCCGCACCACTACCTCGCCGAATGGAAATGGGACGGGATCCGCGTGCAGCTCGTCGCGCGCGGCGCCGAAAAGCGGCTCTATTCGCGCTCCGGCGACGAGATCGGCGCCGCTTTTCCCGATATCTGCGCGGCCATGCCATCCAATGTGACGCTCGATGGCGAGCTCCTGGTCATACGGAAGGGGGAGGTTGCACCGTTCAACGACCTGCAGCAGCGGCTCAACCGTAAAACCCCGAATGCGAAGCTGCTGCGCGAGTTTCCGGCCGCGGTGCGGCTCTACGACATCCTACGCGAAGGAAACAAAGACCTGCGGGGCCTGTCCTTTGCCGAGCGCCGGCGGCGGCTCGAAGCGTGGTACGTGCGGGAGCCTCGCGCCGCACTCGATCTGTCGGCGATGATACCGTTCACGAGCTGGGATGAGCTCGCAGAAATGCGCGACGGCGCACGCGAGCGCGGCATAGAAGGTTTGATGCTCAAGCGCGCCGACTCGCTCTACGTCGCGGGCCGGCCGAAAGGCCCGTGGTTCAAATGGAAGCGCAGCGCGCTGACGCTCGACACTGTCTTGATGTACGCCCAGCGCGGCCATGGCAAACGATCCTCATTCTACTCCGACTATACCTTCGGGGCGTGGCGCGGCGACGAGCTCGTGCCCGTGGGCAAGGCCTATTCCGGCTTTACCGACGAGGAATTGCGGCATCTCGACCAATGGGTGCGCAACAATACCGTGCGGCGCTGGGGCCCGGTGCGCGAAGTGACGCCGCAGATTGTGCTCGAAGTCGCCTTCGACAGCGTGCACCGCTCGACCCGGCACCGGTCGGGTGTCGCGATGCGTTTTCCGCGTATCCATCGCATCCGGTGGGACAAGCCGTTCCGCGAGGCCGACACGCTCGAGTCGCTCGAGAAGCTGCTGACCTGACCAACTTCTCGATGCGCCGGACCGGTTTCGACGGCCCCCGGCCTCTGTCATCGCCTCGGCGTAAAGAGGAAAAACAGCATCGCTCGTTTACTATATATTAGAAAACGGGAGACTTTTCTGGCCGGGCCCGGTCATGAGCGAAAAACGAGTGGAACGGCGGTTGGCGGCCATCCTGGCGGCGGATGTCGCGGGCTACTCGCGGCTTGTCGGCGAGGACGAGGAGGGCACGCTCGAACGGCTGAGGGTGCTGCGCCGCGAAGTCGTCGATCCGATGATCAAGGAGCACCGCGGCCGCATCGTCAGAGTCACCGGCGATGGCCTGCTGGTCGAGTTTTCCAGCGTCGTCGACGCCGTGCGCTGCGCGGTCGACACGCAACGCGAGATGGGTCTGCGCAACGCCGGGCTGCCGGGGAACCAGCGGATCGAGCTGCGCGTCGGAATCAATCTCGGTGACATTATCGATGACGAGCAGGACATTTACGGCGACGGCGTCAATGTCGCCGCCCGGCTCGAAGCGTTGGCCGCACCAGGGGGGATCTGCGTCAGCCGGGTTGTGCGCGATCAGGTGCGTGACAAGCTCAATTTCAGCTTCGACGACAGAGGCGAGCAGCAGGTCAAGAATATCTCGCGGCCGGTGCGCGTATTCGATGTGAATATGACTGCAAACACAATGGCCATAACCCCCAATCCCGCGGCCAGGGCGCCGCTGCCACTGCCCGACAAGCCGTCGATTGCGGTTCTGCCGTTCCAGAATATGAGCGGCGACCCGGAGCAGGAATATTTCGCCGACGGTATGGTCGAGGAGATTATCACGGCCCTTAGCCGCATCCGCTGGCTCTTCGTCATTGCCCGAAATTCCAGCTTCACTTACAGGGGAAAATCAGTCGATGTGAAGCAGGTGGGGCGTCAGCTCGGCGTGCGCTACGTGCTCGAAGGCTCGGTGCGCAAGGGCGGTAACCGCGTGCGCATCACCGCCCAGTTGATCGAGGCCGAGACCGGCGCCCATCTCTGGGCCGATCGCTTCGACGGCTCACTGGAAGACGTTTTCGACCTCCAGGACAACGTCGCGATCAACGTCGCCGGGGTCATCGAGCCGACACTGCAGGCCGCGGAAGTCCGTCGCTCCGCCGCGCGTCCGGTAAACGACCTCACTGCATACGATCTCTATCTGCGCGCGCTGGCGACATACTACCCGATAACAAGAGGGCGGCTTCTCGAGGCGCTGGAGCTGTTGGAACAGGCAATAGCGGTCGAT
>JAFMSA010000555.1 GCA_017353855.1 Alphaproteobacteria bacterium | reverse complement strand
TATCCTACCGTCGCCCCGTCATCGGTATCGGCCGGCCCTCTCGACAGCACACGCGCGGTGTTTTCTAAAAATCGCGCGAGCTCGGCAATCGTAATCGGTCTGTCGTCATCGAAGGCGCGCGTCGAATGACGCTCGCGCAACAGCTTCGTCAGCGGCGAGGGCTCGTGAGAACCGGCCTCCGGGCAAGCGCGCAAGCCGATCTTCTTTCCGGGCCAGGCCGGCCGGACCGCCGGCAGCGGAGCGGCGAAGCCCAAATGCGGATAAACCCCGCCGAGCGGGTTCGCCTGGCGACCTTCCGTGCTGCGCGAATGGAACAAGAGATCATGAAAGTCCCAAAAGACGAGATTTTCGTCACCCTCGACCTGTCGGAGGCCGGCGTCATTGCCAGCATCGACCTTGAAAATGATCTGGCAGTCCGCCAACAGTCCGAGAAGTTCGGTGCCGTTGAAGCCATTGCGGCGGAGCCGCTTGACCGTTTGGGGGATGGACAATGCGGCAATGGCGGCCGCGATTTGCGGATCGCAAATCTTGAACAATGCGCGGGCGCGCGGCGATTCAAGCACCATCGCGTTACCGCGCCGCCGCATGTAGGCGAATCGCGAGAGGACAACAACGTCGGCATTGCCGAGCCGGGCCGTTCCCGGCCAATAGTCGGCGGTCTGCGGTTCGATAACGACCTCGTCCTCGTGGTCTCGCGGGGCCTTGAGAAAGAACTCCATGAGCCCGTGTTTGGCTAAGCGCAGGGCCAACGGACCAAGCTCCCTGATGTGTGGTCGACCTGAGGCCAAGGCGGCGAGCGGCACGCCGACGCGCAGATCATGCAGGCTGTCGGCGACGCTGCGGGCGTATCCTCCGAGGCTAAGCCGATAGCCATCGAATTGCGCGACAACCTGCCCTTCGACGTCCGCTTCGAGCGCCACGTGAGGACAAAGACGCGCGCACAATCTCGACCGAAGAGAGCGCCGCGATCTCTTTCGTGCAGGAGCGCGCAAGCGGGGGCCGTCTCAAGTATGAGGATGAATGGGATTGAGCTCGGCTTCCGACAGCGGCCGCTCCCGCAGTCCGAGCTTAACCGGAATATCGTAGAGCCGCCCGGGCGCGAAACGGCGATAGAAATGGCGCAGGCTCGGGACGATAACTCTCACCACCGGAACCTCGATGTCCGGACGCGTCTGGTTGAGCACGAGGAAATCGAGGCCGGCGCGGCCGGTCACTGCCATGCAGGTCTTCACTTGCTCGCTCGCGTCTAGGCGTCCGAATTTCGAACCGTAGTCCAGCCGGAGCGGCGGGCCGTCGCTTGGCGTCAAATAGGCATGGTCGCTCAGGCGCAGCGGTGTGTCGCCATCGAGGCTGGATTTCTCCCCGGTGCCGCCCCCCATCAGGCCGATGGACAGGAACTGATTCACCTCGGTGAGCGCGCGCAAAAGGGCGATCCGGCTGTCGAAATGCGCGCCAGATCCGAACTCGATATTCTCCTTCGAGTCCTGCACCCAGTACACGATCGCTATGAAGCAGGGGATGCCGAGGTCGCTGGTGATGTCGAGCACCCAGAGCCGGCGACCCGTTTCGGCAAGCTGGGTTTGCAAATCACGGACATACGAATCGTCGAGTTGACCGAGGTCGACTGCCGCCCGCTGCAAGCGATTGTACCACCAGATCGCGTAGGCGTCCCGTTCCACCAGTTCGAGGAAGCCTTGCACGATGGCCTCCTCGAGCGTGTTGCCGGCGGCGCAGCCGTTGGAATCGGCAGCGAACTCGCCCAGACCCTTATAGAAGAAATACAAGACGCTGGTCGGAAGATATTTGAAACGTCCGTCACGCAGCGACCACACCGGCGACCATTCGATCTCCGCCGCCGGATCAAACAGGGCCGGGGTCCACGGCGGCGGCTCGTTCGGGTCGTTGGCCGCCAACTGCGACTCGCTGAACAACAGGACATTGTTGGGAAAGATCGCCTCGCCGCGCCTAAAATCGCCAAACCGCCGTGTCAGCCTGATCTCGTCGCCCTGAAAGATGCCACAATAGCGTTCGATCGCCTCCATGAGGGCGCTGGCTTCTCCTTGCTCGGCGGTGCTGCCTTTGCCGAAGCTGCCGTTACTCAGACCGGCGCTGAGCTCATGGGCCGTCCTGGCGGGTGCCGAGAAGTTATGCGCGGCAAAATAATTGGTGTTCAAGGGCAAATCGGCGTCGATCCGTTCGAGACGCGAGACGACGCCGGTCAGCGGACTGACGTGCCTTCGAAAACGTGCAACCGTAGCCGCAGACGGTACACTCCTGTAGCCGCCGCTCGTCATGACCAACTTGCGACCGGTGCCAAGCTCGATTGCGGCCGGGGCGCGGCTCGGGTCCCGCAGCTCCGCACGGCCACAGCTCGGACATTGGGGACGCGCTGCCACGTAGTGCTTCGCGATGGTCGCGCCCGGCAGGTCGAGGCTGATGATGTGATCGTTCAGCGGCGTGCGAAAGGCGGTGGCGATCGCTTTCGCGATCTCGACGGCGGCAAGCTGCACGCCGCTCTCCCCCAAGGTGTCGCGGGCCAGAGGCGACAGGGCGACGCGGCGGGCCGGGGCGCGGTCGAGCATCGCCTTGACTTCCCGATTGCGTTTCATGCGGTCTGCAAGACAGGTCCAGCAGGCGCCATGGCCCGGTCGAAATACCGGCCCCGCGAGCGGGAAGATGCCCGAAGGCTGGACGAGGAGCCACGAACTGCCCTCGGCCAAATGTTTGCGGTTCAGCGCTGCCAATCGTTCGTCGAGGTAGTCGCCCACGAGCGTGACCGTCAGGTCGGCGGAACGCTTTACAACGCGAACGCCCAGGCCGCGCAGAGCCGTTTCGAGTGCGGCGGCGCCGGCGACGTCGAGCGCTTCGATGCGGACACGACAATTGCGAAGATTTGCTTCAGCTGTTGCGGGGGCCAGCCCAAGGCTTGCCCAATACGCGGCAACGGGCCTGCGAAGCGAGCGCGATGCCAGAACGACATGCCGGCGATCGACCAGCCACTTCAGCGCTTCTTCGAGCTGATCGGGTGGAAAATTCGGCGCCAGCTTGCGAAAGAGCTGCGCAAAGCTCTTTCCACCTTCCCCGATCGTGGCAGCCAGCGCGCAAAAAACGTCGCCGTGCAGAAAGAACTTCCGGTCCTCGGAGTAGAGGCACACGACATCGGGCGGCAGCACGTAGACGCTAAAATTCGGGGCGAATTGCGGGATATCCTTGCTGTTTTTGTATTTGAACCTGTTCCCTGTCATGACTTCAGCACGCGGACGTTCGCCAAGATCCCAGAGTCAATGTCATGCGAAGGTGCCCGGATGGCGCGCTGTTGTAAACCGCGCGCGCTCGATCGCACAGCCATTTGCGGCGCGACCTCCGGCAAAGAGGTGAGGCGCGAAGCCTGACCCGACGAAACCTCGCCGCCCGTTTGCAAACTCGAGCTGTGTCAGCTTGCTGGCCGGCGAGCCAGCATGTCAGGCACAAGTCATCACCGCGCCGCAGGCCCGAATGCGGCGCGGCACGTGACGAGGTGCTGCTGTTAACAGACCCAAACCCACCGACCGACCCACTGCCAACAGGTCCCGCCGCAGCCTCCGCCGCAGCCGAGGCAGGCTCCGATAACGATCCCGGCGCAACCGCAAGCTCGACCGCACCTGCAGCCCCCGCAGCCGCCACGGCATCCGCCGCAACCGCGTGCGGCGCAGCCACAACCGCGTCC
>JAFMSA010000554.1 GCA_017353855.1 Alphaproteobacteria bacterium | reverse complement strand
ATAGCGGCCAACGACGCGCCGCAGGCCGGCATCCCCGAGGGGCAAGCAGTCGAGGCGTCCAAGACCGCGCGCCAGGATGTAATCGATCGACCAGTCACCGAGCCCCCGCCGGCGTGCCAGGACCTCCCGAACCTCGGCGTCGCTCATGGTTTTCAGCGGCGCCAGATTCAGACGCTTCGCGGCGATCTCGCTGGCAAGAGCGGCGACGTATTCTGCTTTCCGTCCGGAGAGGCCGCACGCCTTGAGCGCCGCCAGCGGAGCCTCGGCGAGAGACGCCGGGGTGGGGAAGAGCCAAATTCCATCGATGCGGGTGCCGAAGCGCTCGACGAGACGGTGGCGGATGTGGAAAGCGGCAGCGAGCGACAGCTGCTGCTCGGTGATCGCGATGACCAGCATCTCGAACAGCGAAGCCGGCCGCAGCGGCTTCAGACCGAAAAGCGACTGCGCGACCGGTCCCATTACTGGATGGCTGTCGGTGAGCGTGTAAAACGGGCGCAAATCGAGATTGGCGTTGATCAGCCAGGCAGCGATCTCGCGTAGCTTGACAGCGGTGAGGTGTGTCGGACCGATCACCTCGAGCCGCGGCCTGCTCTGCCGCACCTCGATGAGCACTGGCCGGTCATCGAGATGGACGCCAGCTCTGAGCACCGTCGGCATGGGCCCTTGCGCGGGCAGAAAGCTTGCCGCCGCCTTCAGCGACAGCGCAAGGTCGAAAGGGCCAGCAAGCGTGAGCACCGTCGACTTATGGGAGGGGGCTGCGCCGGCTCGCCGATCACCGACCCGGCGGAGTTGCGATGATCTGCTCAAATTCGTGTTCGGCGAAGCGGCTGTTGCGGTCGCGCCCGATCGTCGCCACTGCGAGTTTGCGGTCCGCGAGGTGGTATCCGACCTTGCAATCTCCCGCCTCCAAGCTGCCATCGATTTCGACACGATCCCAGTGCTCGGCGTGGCCGACATACGAGATCGGCGTGTCGTAATGCTGGCTCCAGAAGAACGGCACGGCATCGAACCGCTCGCGCTGCCCGAGCATGTTGCGCGCGGGGGTTTGACCTTGACGTTCCGCGACCACCCAGTGCTCGACGCTGATAGTGTTGCCGGTCAGTCGATCCGGCCAGCGCGCGATATTGCCCGCGGCAACGATGTTGAGTCGGCTCGTCTCGAGATACTCGTTGACGGCGACCCCAGATCGAAGCCGGCATCTTGCACACGCGCTACCGCGGGACGGACGCCGACGCCGAAAACGATGAGGTCCACGGCGATCCTGTCGCCGTTTTGCAACAAGACATCCTTTCGTCGATCGCTGCTACGGTCGTGCCGAGGTGAAAGGCGACGCCGTTCCGCTCGTGCCGGTGGCGGACAAAGCTTCCTATCTCGACGCCGGAGGTCCGTTCCATCGGGCAGGCTTCGGGAGCGACTACACTTCCAGTTCGCGCTTACGCGGCTCGACGGCTTCGAGCCCGATGAAATCGCGCCAACGACGATGGCGCGACGCGCGCCCGCGGCCGCCACGATTATAGACCAGCTGTCGGCGAGGCTGCCAAGGTAGAAGATGTGCCCCTTGTCCGAACCCGGCAATGGCAGAGGGACCGGTTGCGAGCAGCAGGGCGTCAAAATCGCAGCTCGTGCCGTCACCGCGGAGGCGAGCCGCAATTCGATGTTCTTGTTTTTGTAGAATTCGGGCGCAGCGGAATCCAGTTTTCCGGTGCGATACCGGCGAGATAATCCTTCGAGAGATTCGGCCGGTCGCAAGGCGGCGCCGGATCGGCGCTGAACATCGTGACGCGGCCCGCGAAACCCTCCGCCGCAGCGTCTCCGCGGCAACCTGCGCGGAGGCCCCGCCGCCGACAACGACAACCGAGCGGGGGGTCTGCAGCCCTGATTCTCTGGACTGGGGCGGCCGGCTGCAGTCGCGCGCGCGAAGACCGTATCGCCCTTGCGTTCGACCCGCCAGCAGGCGACCGGCGCGAGCGCAGGCCGCCGCACAGCCTCGCCTGTTCGCAGATCGAAGCAGGCGTGGTGCGGGGACAGCGGGACCGTGCCGTCCGCGACGATGCCTTCCGCGAGCGGTCCATCGTAGTGGGTGCAGGTCGCGCCGATCACAAAACACTCACCCTTGTGCCGCACCAGCAGCACCGGTTCGCCCCCAACATGGCCGAGCAGCATGCCGTCTTCCGATAGGGCGGCCAAATCAACACCGTGGGACAGGTCGGGACCCCGGAGACGCGATTGCGGCTTCGCTCATCGGTTCCTCCTCAGGCCGGGTGCTCCTCGGCTACCGCCGACGCGGCCTGCCGTGCTTGGTAGTTGACGCAGTGTAGCCCGTCCTTGCGCCTGCGCATTGATGCTGAGCACGCGGCGCGATACACGACCATCTGCCGATCGTCGACCGCGACGGCTTCTAGATAGGCGGCGACGATGTCGTTCAGATCCACCGCATCCCCGCGGGCAATCTTGCTCTAGGCGGCCTCGCCGGAGGGCGGGACGCGACCGTGTGGCCTTTCATACGCTTTGCCAAGGCTGACGGAAGCGCCACAATCGCGCTTCCGTCGTGAGTTGCTCAGGGGAGCACATGAAAGCCCTGTTTCTCGGTCACTTTGCCGCCAGCGTCGCGCCGCGGATCCTCGCCAAGGTGAAGACCCCGCTGGAAACGTCGATCCTCGATGATGAGCGAGACGCGGAACACCTTGCGCCGCTGCTCTCCAAAGCGGAGATCGTCGTCGGACATATCTGGCGGCCCTCGTTCCCGCCCGCGCCGCGCCTTCGCCTCCTTCAATCGGTGGCGGCCGGGCTCGATCTCCTCGACACCGAGGCGGTCCCGAAAGGCGTCACGATTTGCAATGTGTTTGGCCACGAACCGGCGATCGCCGAATACGTCATCATGACGATGCTCGTGCTGAGCCACCGCCTGTTCGAGGCGGTGGCGGCGTTCCGCGCGGGCTCGTGGGCCGCGAGCCCGCAGTTTGGCGGGGGCTCGCCGCATAGCGAACTACTGGGTCGAAAGATCGGCATCATCGGCTACGGCCGGATCGGGCGCGAGGTGTCGGAGCGCGCCGCGGGCCTCAAATGCCGCGTCCTTGCTGCCAACCGCAGCCCGGTCGCCAATCCTGCGCCGGCCGATACCGTATTTCCTCTCGCTGACCTCGATCGCATGCTGCCGTTGTGCGATACGGTCCTCATCTCGTGCGGGCTGGGGCCGGAGACGAAAGGATTGATCGACGCCCGCCGCCTCGCCCTGATGAAGCCAGGCGCGCTGCTGATCAACGTCGCGCGAGCGGCAATCGTCGACGAGGATGCGCTCTATGACGCGCTGAAAGACGGCCGCCTCGGCGGGGCCGCGCTCGATGTCTGGTGGCAATATCCCACCCCGGCCGAGCCGGAGCGGCGGCCGTCGCGCCGACCGTTCCACGAGTTACCGAACGTGTTGATCACGCCGCATAGTTCGAGCAGCACCGAGGCGACGGCGGACCGGCGCTGGAGCGTGGTGGCCGCCAATCTCGATCGCTTCGCGCGGGGCGAGAAGCTTGAAAACATCGTGCTGCAGACCGGACCGGTGTCCTGCCATTGAAAACTTGAATGAAGCGCCCGTGCTCACGGCTTTGGTTGCCGGGTGAGGCGTGCCGCCATGGCGCGGCGGACGCTTTCGAGGCTGGCGATCACGATGCCGCGCTCGCCCGAAGATACGAAGGCGCACCGCGCCCGGTTCGCGCG
>JAFMSA010000553.1 GCA_017353855.1 Alphaproteobacteria bacterium | reverse complement strand
TTCCACAACCGGTCATCGCCGAATTGGCGCGCCGCGGCCACGAGATCCAACGCTGGCCCGACTGGATCTGGACGGCGGGTGCCGTCTGCGCGATCCTCGCCGACCGCCGCCGCGGCGTGCTCGCCGCCGGCGCCGACCCGCGGCGCGCTGCTTATGCGCTCGGCTGGTGAGACCGCCTACGCCTTGGCCTCGAAGGATTCGGCAACGGTCTTTGCCATGTCGAGGAACTGGCGCCGGACCTTGGGATCGGGAATCGCATAATACAGGCGGATAAACTCGATCGTCTCCGGGCGCTGCAAGTGTTCGCGCCACCGACGGTCTTCGGGGCTCAGTTCGGCATCGTCTGGCCGTAAGTCCCCGAAGAAATAAGAGATCGGCACCCCGAGGATTTCCGCCATCGCCGAAAGGCGCGAGGCACTGACGCGGTTGGCGCCACCTTCGTATTTCTGGACTTGCTGGAAGGTGAGGCCGAGAGCATTGGCGAGTGTTTCCTGGTTCATTCCGAGCAGCAGCCGGCGCATCCGGATACGGCCGCCGACATGCACGTCGATCGGATTCGGCACGCCAGTGCCGCGGCCGTATTTCGGTGACGACGTCGGTTCCTCCGAGCCTTTCGACAACCTCTTCAACACAGGTCCCCTCTCGCACTGCACCCCGTAAAGGTTGCAACGGGCTCGCCCAAAGCGCAAGGCGCATTCGACGAATGCAGGCGCTGGCGCCGACCGGTAATCTAGGTTGAATACGGGACGGCGTCTTAATTTTTGTGCAAGCGCAATCGGCTACTGACTTGGCTCAGTCATCTTTTCGGCCGGGTTCGTCATAGCCGCGCCGGCTGCTGATAAAGACAAGCACCATCAGGCCGATACCCAGTGCAAGTGTCATGAGCACACCCAGTGCCATCGCGAGCCAACCGGCAAGGCTGATTTCGGAGTCGCCGATCCCGGTCCACGTCGTGGCGATCACGAACCCTATTATTAGGACGACGGTGACCGCGATGCTCACCGCGATCCAGCTGAACATTTTCGGGCGCCGCATGCCTCACCCGGGCGGGATTAGGCGCCCCAACGCCGGCACTTGCAATAACAACATGTCATGCTCTGTTGACCGGTCGCGGGAAAGACCGGCCGACCCGGTTGTGGCGAAAGATCGCGTCCACCGCAAGCAAGCCCTCCACAACAGGATCGACAATGCCGAGGGTGCCGTCCAATGCGGCGCGCCGAAGGCTTGGACAGGGAGCGCTCATTGCGATCACCCGTGCTCTCCCGGGACAGTGGCACCGATCACGGCAAAACCGCGGCGACCTGCCGAAGGTCCTCGATGAACCGAAGGATCTCGCGGCGGCGCGTTTCCTCGTCCGGAGCACGCAAGAGAGCCGAGGGGTGTACTGTCGCCAGCGCATGGGGCGCCAATGCGAAGGGCACGAACCGACCGCGGTCTTGGGTCACGCGAAACGCCTTTCCGAACAACGCCTGTGCCGCCGTCGCGCCCAGTGCCACAACGATTTGCGGCTTCACGACGCTGATCTCTGCCTCGAGCCACGGGAAACAAGCCTGAATCTCCGCCGTGCCGGGTTTGCTGTGAATGCGCCGCGTGCCTCGGGGCACCCATTTGAAATGTTTCACGACGTTCGTGACATAGGTCTTCGCCCGATCGATACCCGCCTTGCCGAGGCAGTGGTCGAGCAGCCTGCCCGCCGGCCCGACAAAAGGGCGCCCGGCACGATCTTCGGCATCACCGGGCTGCTCGCCGACCAGCATCACAACAGCGTTCTGCGGCCCCTCCCCGAACACTGTCTGCCTCGCATTCCGGTGCAGGTGGCAGGCCGTACATCGGGCAGCCGCGGTCCGCAGAGCAGGGATCGTCGGTTCGACTGGGAGCCTTTGGCTGGCGCCGGGATTCTCCGAAACGGGCCGCATACCCGGTAAACGCCGCGGCGGCGATATTCTACCCGCGCCGCATGGTCCATTTTTTCGCTGCGGAAGCCCCTTATCGCCGCAAAGCCCGTCATGGCAAAGTGTCGCTCCGGCGCCCTTCCACGGAGATATCAATGCCGACCAAGAGCCAGCATCCGGAAACGCTCGTGCTCCATGCGGGGTACCGAAGCGATCCGACGACACACTCGGTCGCTGTCCCGATCTATCAGACGACGAGCTATCAGTTCCGCGACAGCCAGCATGCGGCGAATCTGTTCGGCCTGGCCGAACTCGGCAACATCTATACCCGCATCATGAACCCGACCAATGCGGTGCTCGAGGAACGCGTCGCCGCGCTCGATGGCGGGGTCGCCGCGCTCGCACTCGCATCGGGCCAGGCCGCCTCGCTCTTCGCGGTCCAGAATATCTGCCAGACCGGCGACAATTTCGTCAGCTCCACCGATCTCTATGGCGGAACCTGGAACCTGTTTCTCAATACAATGATGAAGACGATGGGAGTGGAGGTCCGCTTCGTCGATCCGGCCGATCCCGAGAATTTCCGGCGGGCGAGCGATGACCGGACGCGCTGCTATTACGCCGAGACCCTCCCGAACCCTAAGCTCGAGGTGTTCCCGATCGGCGAAGTGGCGCAGATCGGACGCGAACTCGGTGTGCCGCTGATCGTCGACAATACCTCAGCGCCGGTCCTCTGCCGTCCGCTCGAGCACGGTGCCGCAATCGTGATGTACTCGACGACGAAATACATCGGCGGCCACGGCAACTCGATCGGCGGAGTGGTCGTCGACGGCGGCAATTTCGACTGGGAACGGCACGCCGACCGCTTCCCGCTCTTGAACCAGCCGGATCCGAGCTATCATGGGGCGGTCTGGACGCAGGCCGCGAAACCTTTGGGTCCAATCGCCTACATTCTCAAAATGCGGGTGACTCTGTTGCGCGACCTTGGCGCAGCGATGAGCCCCTTTAATGCCTTCCTCTTCCTGCAGGGTCTTGAGACCTTGCCGTTGCGAATGCGCGCCCATTGCGCCAACACGATGGCTGTCGTGAAATTTCTCTGCGAGCACCCGAAAATCACGCGTGTTATTCATCCGAGCCAGATGAGGGGGGAGGCCCGGCGCCGCGCCGACGCCTATTTAACAGGCGGCTATGGCGGGCTCGTCGGTTTTGAGCTGAAGGGCGGCCTCGAAGCAGGGCGTCGCTTTATCGACGCGCTCGAGATGTTTTATCACGTCGCCAATATCGGCGACGCGCGTAGCTTGGCGATTCACCCGGCCACGACAACCCACTCGCAGCTGTCGCCGCAGGAACAGCTGCAGACCGGGGTCACCGAAAACTATGTCCGGCTGTCGGTCGGTATCGAGCACGAGGACGATATCCTCGCCGATCTCTCGCAGGCCCTCGAGGCCGCTTGACCCGTACCGCGCACCAGACGGTCCTCAATTTTCGGTGGGCGGTCGACCTCGCGCTGACCGTGGCAAGCCACGGCTGGGTGCATCTGGCGCCGTGGCAATGGGATCCGCAGGCCGGCCGGCTCGCGCGCCGGGAAAGGCTCGGCCCGCGCGTTGGGATAATCGCAGTCACGCAACGCGATCCTGTGGGCGCCATTGTGGATTGGAACGGCTTCGGCGCGGCGGACGAGACGGCGGTCCTCGGACGGGTGAGCCGCTGGCTTTCCGCGGATTGGGAGCCGTCAATGGCGATCACGGCGCTGCCCGACGCGGCGGTGCTGATCAAGGCGGGCGGCGGCCGGATGTTGCGTGGATCGACCTTTCACGAAG
>JAFMSA010000552.1 GCA_017353855.1 Alphaproteobacteria bacterium | reverse complement strand
GCTGCAGTACCCGAGCCGAAGAACTCGCCGGACGTGCAGCGTCCCGTTGACCTCCCAAAGCTATAAACCAGTGAATTAACTTGCGGTCGTCAAAAATTTCCACGGACCGACCGCGTGGCGCAGCTGGCACCCGCCCCCCACCGCGCCTGGCCTGATCGTCGTCTGAACCTCCCCATGGAATCTAAAAAGCCGGGGGGTCTGAGGGGGCATCCCGGAGACTCTCCGCAGCTCTCGCCGCCGCGTTGCGCGGTGGGTACATCATCTGCGGCCTCGTCTCCGGGCCTATCCTCTTCGACGGACGATCCGCTCCGAGGCTCGTCGCGTGGGGATCCGCAAGAGCCTCTCCCGCTCGCAGATTGAAAAAAAGTAGCCCCGGCAGCGGTTCCGCAGCCGTCCCCATGTTTGGACCGCCGATGTACCAATGCCTCGGTTTCGCGCCAGCTTTTGCAGCTTTTGCGCGATAAGAACAATACGCGAACTTTCTATTGATGCAATCGCCTGCAGCGATGCGCTGCTTATCCCTTGGGGTGAAAGCAGGAGGCTCGCGCGGCGAAATTCTGGTCATAAGGAAAGGGAAGCTGAGGAACTGTGCCGCGGAAACTCTTTGGCGAAACCTGTTGCCTCACGTAATTGGGCATCATGTGGCCATGGCGCGCAAGGGAAGTGCGGTGTGGTTCACTGTTTCATGGCGCTCGCAGAGGAAGGACCTGCAAACCCCAGTAACCAGATTCATTGCTCCCGCCGACAGCGCCGCAGCCACCAGCACCACGGCGCCAATGGGTTTGGAGAGCGGCTTCCGGCGGCCAGGTCGCCGGTCCCGCGAGCAAGCTCAACCGGCGGCGATCCGGGCCGCGGCAGCCGGATCGAACCGCGCACGGTCGATCTTGAGATGGACGACCCCTTCCTCCGCTGCGACCGCAGCTTCGATTACGCCCGGTAGCGTTTCGAAGGTGGCGGCGAGCGTTGCCGGCTCGCGCTCCTCGCCCATTCGCAATGGGACGAGGTGACTCGAGAAATGACCGGGTCGGCGCATCGTCGCCGCGACCGGCAGCCACAATAGCGCGGCGATCAGCGCGAAACCAAAAACACCTGCAGCGCCGCCGAGGGCGAAGACCCCACCGCCACCGGCGCCACCGACGAAGATCCCGATAAACTGCGAGCTGGAATAAACGCCGGTTGCAGTTCCTTTGGTGCCCGCAGGCGCGATCTTCGTCACGAGCGAGGGCAGGATGGCTTCCATCACATTGAATCCCGTGAAGAAGCCGACAAGCGCCAGCACTGCCACGGCAGCGACGCTTCCGGCCAGCATCAAGGCCAGAAGGCTCGCCGCAAGTGTAATGATCGCCGCTATCAAGACCTCCTTCAGTCGCTGCCGTCGTTCAGCGAGAATAATAGCTGGAACCATTAGCCCGGCAGACACGACCAGTACCGGCAGATAAACCACCCAATCGCGGCCTGGTGAGAGATGCAGCGAGCTGAAAAGGAGAGCCGGCACGGCGAGGAAACTTGCCGTTAAGATGGCGTGCAGCGTAAAGATTCCGAAATCCAGCCGCAGCAATTCACGGTCGCGCAGCACTCGCGCGAGGAGGGCCGGCACGGCTTCGGCATCGTGGTGACGCACAATGCGCGAAGGTGCGGGGACCAGACCGTGGGTTATCGCGATGCCGATAAGCGCCATGAGCGCCGTCAGCCAGAACATGCCCGGAACGCCGATCTCGTTCGCGATCGGGGGTCCCGCGGCGATCGCAACGAGAAAAGAGAAGCCGATCGTCATGCCGACGATCGCCATTGCCTTGGTGCGCACCTCCTCGCGCGTCAGATCGGCGACCAGCGCCAGGATAACCGACCCGACCGCTCCCGTTCCTTGCAGAACCCGCCCGAGGATCATCCCGACGATCGAGGTGGCGAGGGCCGCAACGGCGCTGCCGGCCCCAAACAGCGCGAGCCCTAGGATGACTATGATCTTGCGACCAACCCGGTCCGAGAGGAGCCCGAACGGAATTTGCAGGAGGCCCTGTGTCAAACCATAAGCGCCGAGCGCCAGCCCGATCATCTCAGGTGTCGCCCCGCGCAGGTGACGCGCATATCCGGCGAATACCGGGTAAATCATAAACAGACCTAGCAGACGCATCGCGAAGATCGCCGCAAGCGACCCCGTCGCACGAATTTCGCTTTGCGTCATCAAGCACTCAGCGCGCAGACCCCTGCCTTCAGGCATGGGGAGGAAGCGCTGCCCTTCTTGTCTCGTACCGCATAGAAATAGCCCTCAGCGTGATGCAGCACTCGGCAGTACTGCAGCACCGCACCACGCCGGCGGCGGCGATACGCCGCACGCTGCTCTAGCCGCTGGCGCACGAGCCGGCCTTTGTGAGCGATTTCGGAGAGGTGCAGGACCGCCTGACCGGCGACGGTTTCCCGCACGATCGCCGCACCGGTCACGCCCACGCCAGGGCCGATCTTGACGGCTTTCTTGCGCCGCAGAAGAAGCCACGCCCGGTTCTCGGAATCGGGCATCAACGGTTTGTGGCGCTTATCCAGAACACATACGCTCAAGGCCGTCTCCTCGGGTCCTTACGGACCTTGTGACAGGTGGCGTGTGCCACCTTACTCTCGCCAATGTAGCCGGGCAGCATTTCAGACAAGCTCGTTTCGTCCCTACCCCCGGGATTGTCTACTGCCCGTCCTTCAAGGGGCCCGAACTGAGTGGGCATTCGGATGTCGGTCTTGAACTTCCCGGTCAACGTAGTCTCCAGATACGCTTTCGACTTAGGCTGATAAGCGTGGGCTTCCGAGTCACCGAAAGCCCCCGGATTTTCCATGGGTTGCTACCGCTCTGCACCCCCTCTCCCACCGCCGCACCGCGAGCAGGATTCGGACACTGAAGATTTGATCGGGAGTAATGATGATCGCATCGTGGCCAAATCATGAAATGGGCCGCGCTCGGCGGGCGTCTCTTCGCGCCTGAGGCCTGCCTCGCCGAGCAATGCAAGTAAGCCATTGTGCTCATCTTCCCCGCCTCGCTCGGGCCGCGACCGCGACGATGTATCCGGAAGGCGTCGCCGGTTTCGACGACGCCGCGACGCTTGGCCGTGGCGCATGGCGTCGCCGCGCGGCGGGTCGCGGCCTCTTCCCCGCTCCGCTCGACCGCGCGTCAATGCGCGCAGGAGCCCGTCTCCGGGAAACACGCGGGAGCAGTGGAACTGTGTCGACGCGACTGTCAGATCAGACCGAGTTTCTCCAGCTACTTGCGCGAAGCGGTCATCCGGGCACCGCACACGCGAAGGCGACGCGTTGCCGCCTTTTTCAACCGTTGCTCCTGCAAGGTCTTTTTCGACTTGGCGCGTCACGGCATTGATAATCAAGCCAGATCCCCCGCGTCAAGGCCGGCCTTCCTCCGCTGCCTGAAGGCGGCGATGTCCGGCCGGAGGTCATCATGGAAAAGTTATCCACAAGTACGGGCGGCTTATGCGGGCCAGACGAGTGGTGCCCAAAGGGGATCGTCGGGGTTTCGGGAGCAGCTACGCAGCGGTGCTGGGTCTCGGAGATGATGCCGGTAAGGCATCAACTCACCCGGCCGGTGTCAGCCTTGCACACCGGTTCCATGCAGCGTTCCACAGCATCGCGCAGCAAACCACGCCTGGCGAGGGCGGCGCGATCCGCGCCGGCCAGATAACTGCTCGATCCGCTTGGTGTTCTCGATGATATCGGC
>JAFMSA010000551.1 GCA_017353855.1 Alphaproteobacteria bacterium | reverse complement strand
TGCGGCTCTCTTCTCGGCGAAGTCCCGCGCCATGACTCAAAGTGGAGCAGCGCTCCCTGACGATAGTCAAGAGCCCAATCGGCGGCTCGCCAAAGACAGCGAGAATATCGCCACAACCCTTGGCGTCCCGCCGGTCCCGTTGCCGGGGCCGAATGGCCGTCGTGGGTTCGGCGAAGAGACGTTCGCCCATACCCGGCGGAACTGGCAAGATGCGCCGACTCCAGAGCTTCCCGCCCTCGCCCCCGAAATTCAGGAGGCTCCGCGCCAAGCGCCCCCTGACAATGATCGCATGACTGCACCGCCTATTTACGATAATTCACGATGATTCCCAGGCCAGCCTAAAGCCGGATCTGCCGGCGAGCTTTTGTCGTTACTCTGGCATTCCGGCCTTGCGCAGCCGGGTGTAGTAAGTGGCTTCGAGAACTCGCCAATTTCCGGCTGGGCGCCGCGATTATTTTTGCGTGAATTTGCGGAACCTCAGCTGAGCTATACTGGAAAAATTGCTCCGCTCGTTCGAGCCATTACGGGGCAAGCCGGCGCGGGGTGCGAGTGAGCGCTTTTCGGGGGCAATTGCAAGTAGGAGACAGCCTGGATGAGCACCGTGGATGAGAACCGCGTGATCCTGATTGGCGAGAATTCAGTTATTCGGCTCAGCCCGACCGACGGAGATTCCTTCACAACGAATGCCAGCTTTTGGCGCGTCCTGTCTTCTGCGGGAGGCTCTGGACATGTTCTCTACCTGAATAGCGAGCTTACAGGAGGCGGCTGGCGAATATACTCGGACAATATTGCGCTGGCGCGCTGGCTGCAGTCTACCATCGTAGGCGGGATCTACGCCGAGCTTCTAGACCCGAATATCGCCGTGACTGACGCGCAATTCAGCAAATCCGGTGACGTCCGCGATTTCTGGACGGAGCGACTCGACGCCCGAGACGAACAAATCCTAATGACTTGGTATCGGATGGGTGAGCCATTCCTGGTCCACACCCAGCCGAATTCGATCCCGGGGCGTCGATACGGGATGTGCACGGTGCTGATCCCGGTGGGTGGCGCGCGGCTGACCCGCAATGGGATCGAGGCAGGAGGTCACCCCTGGCCGCGCGAGCGCGAAGGCCGTCCCTCGAGTACCTGCGTCCTGGGTCTGTGCGAAAGCTGGACCCAGGCAGCATAAGCGTTCTCCAGCACGCCCAGAAGAGTACTGCTCTTCCGGCGATCGCGGCTTCGGCGGCGCGACATCCAGCCGCGCCGTCCGATGAACAGCCGTGGGCTCGGGTAGACACACGGGGCATCCGCTATGCGGTCGCAAGCGCGGCCACTCGGGATCGGATCCCCGATAAATCGGAAGGATCGACGAATGAGACGCGCAATGTTGGCTTGGCTGCGACCTGACCTTGCAGAAACGGAAACGGCACGATGCTCGCCTGCTTCTTGTGCGGCTTCAGAATTGCGAGCAATTGTTCACCCTGCGCGGCTTGCACGGGCTCTGATAGTTTCTCGGGTTCGGCAACGCGCGAGGATCCTTTAGCGGGTCGCTCGCCTCAATCAATGCGGCTCCGGCGCTCGGCCGATCTCTGGCTGGCCTGGGCGTGCCGCGACTGCGCAGCTCCTCATCCAACAGAGATAGCCGCAGCCGCTTCCGGCCGGTCTTTGTGCTAGGATCGGCGTACACAGGTAAGGAGGCGGCGATGGCGCTGACGGCTGAGCAGGTCGCGAAATACCGCTACGACGGGTATCTCTACCCGGTTCCCGCGCTCTCGCCGGAGGAGGTAGCCGAGTATAACGCCGACCTGGCGCGCTTCGAGGAATGGCTCGGCAAGCCGGTCAATCACGGCGATTGGCGCTGGCGGTCGGCAGCTTACGTCTTTCTGCCGTGGCTCGACAGACTGGTGCGCCACGCGGGCATTCTCGATGCCGTCGAGAGCCTGATCGGCCCGGACATCCTCGTGTTCACGTCGACCTTTTTTATCAAGGAGGCGAACAGCCCGACCTTTGCTGCCTGGCACCAGGACGCGACCTATTTCGGCATCGAGCCTTATGAGCACGCGACGGCGTGGGTCGCGCTGAGCGACGCTACCGAAGAAGCCGGTTGCATGGAGGTCCTTTCATCGCGCGGGCGACCGCAGCAATTGCACCATGCCGCGCTCGGCCTCAGGGACAGCATCAACGGCGGCGGCCAGGCAATCATAGAGGATTTCGACCAGGGTGACGGCGAGATGATGGCACTGTCGGCCGGCAGCTTCTCATTGCATCACACGCTGTGCCGCCACCGCTCAGCGCCGAACCGCGCCGCGCATCGCCGCGTCGGCATCGGCATCAGCTATATTCCGGCGCATTGCCGGCTCACTGGAACCGTGCGCATGTGCGCGCCGCTCGTGCGCGGGCGTGATTCCGGAGGCCATTTCGACTTACTGCCACCGCCCGAGGGTGAGTTCCACCCCGCGGCGCTGGCCCGCCACGAAGAGGCCTACCGTCGCTATCGTGCCAATTACGCCGAGCAGATCGAGGCGCACGATCGCGCCTTCGCGAGCATAGAAGGCGTCGCGCCGCGGACGGCCCTAGACCCGGCACTCCATCTGGTAGGCCGCGCGGCGGAGTAACTCGCCGCAGCGACTCCGGCGGTCAGTACACCGCATAGTACTACGCCGCGCCACCAGCCAATAGGCCGTTCTGGATTGCCGCCGACAAGGGATCGTAAGGGATCGCTAGGCCTTTCTCATCCGGACGGGGGCGGATCTCGCGCAGGCCGAGCACCTCGAAGAAAGCGATGCTGTCCTCCAGCGAACTAACGCGGATCATAGTGTGCAAATATTTCGTCATTGGGTGTCCTCCGGTTAGCGTGTTCGAGATTTCCTTCCGGCCGTCCTCTCATGGAGTCGGCACTCCAATCGACTTCAACCGCGCATGTGCACGGCCCGCGCGTGCTTTCATCCCGTCAAGATACGTGCTCACATCGTTCCCCGGCAGGTTCAGCACCTTGCACCCGAGCTTCCAATATTCCTCGATCTGCGCCTCGGTCTCCGCCGATCCCCGAGCGAGCTTGCCGTGTGCGTTGCATGCTGCCGCGATCCGCCGCACCGCCGCTTTGAAAGTCGGATGCTCGAGGTCAAGGTGAACCCCAAGCTGCGCGCTCAGGTCGGAATGCCCATACGCGATCATGTCGATCCCTTCGACCGCCGCAATCTCCTCGACATTCTCCAAGCCCTCGAGCGACTCGATGGACGGGCATATGATGATGTTCTCGTTGGCCCACGGCGCGTATTCGGTGGCGTGACGGGCACCGTAGCTCTTGTACCCCGTGTGCGGCCCCTGGCCGGAGATACCCCGGTTTCCGATCGGTGGATACTTCGCCAGGCGGACGATCGCGCGCGCCTCTTCGGCGGTTTCCACCTCCGACACCTGGATGCCCATGATGCCCTGATCCAGAATGCCGGGGATTAGGTGCGCGAATGACTTGTGAATCTGAACGTTGCACGACCATACCCTGCAACGGCACCGTCAAGTCGCCTGAGAGCGGGGTTGGTAGGGGGCGGGTTGGTCGGATAGACGGGCGGGATGATGACGCTCGAGATCCGATTTACGCCGGCTGTCGCCAGTTCGCGAACCTTTTCCCCCGCCACTCAGACCACGAAACCGCCGCCAACCTCCGATCCGGCCGCACCCAGACCTTCGTCACATGGGCCGACGTCACTGGCCTGGCCATGGCGGCATGACAAGCTGT
>JAFMSA010000550.1 GCA_017353855.1 Alphaproteobacteria bacterium | reverse complement strand
CCGAAGCGGCGAAGTTTTTGAGGCCCATGGGCGATGTCGGGCAGGTCGAGCCGCTGAATGTCGAGATCGACGACGAAGCGCTGCTTCCGGCCTTTCTCGCCGGTAGCGGGGCGGTCGTCAATTGCGTGGGGATCTTGCGCGAGCACGGCTCGCAGACCTTCGATCGGCTGCACCATACCGGTCCCGCGCGGCTCGCGCGATGCGCCCGCGACGCCGGGGTCGAGCGCCTCATACACTTCTCGGCAATCGGGGCCGATCCGCGCTCAACCTCCGCTTATGCCCGCTCCAAAGCAGCCGGTGAGGCGGCCCTGCGGGACTCGTTTCCTACAGTGACGATCCTGCGTCCTTCAGTGGTGTTCGGGCCCGAGGATCAGTTTTTCAATCGCTTTGCTGCGATGGCGATGGTCTCGCCGGTGCTGCCGTTGATCGGCGGCGGCGAAACCCGGTTCCAGCCGGTCTATGTCGGCGATGTCGCCGATGCGGTGATCAAGTGCCTCGACGATCCGGCGACCGCCGGGCGCACCTATGAGTTGGGCGGACCGAAAACCTACACTTTTCGAGAGCTTCTGGAGTTGCTGCTGCAGGAGATCCGGCGCAAACGCTGGTTCATCGACCTGCCATTCGGCATCGCCGAAATGCAGGCCAGGCTGATGTCGATTCTTCCAAATCCACCTCTTAGCCCGGACCAGGTCGAACTGTTGAAGGGCGACAACATCGTCTCGCCGGGCGCATTGAACCTCTCGGCCCTCGGCATCACACCGACACCCGTCGAAGCGATTGTGCGGACTTATCTCGACCGCTTCCGCCGCGGCGGCTGGTACGAGCGCGGCTCGACCCCCTAACCTGCTTTTTTCCGGCGGTGGGTTTCGGATAAGGTCGGTTGCCGACCGCGCGACTGGAATTGAAGATCATGGCAGCGTTGAGGAGATTTCTGTTGCTTGCCGTCGCGCTCGTTCTGGGAGGTAAGGCGATGGCGGCGGATCTTGAAAATACCCTCTACATGGACGTTCCTGCGGGCCGCGTCGTCATCGAGATGCGGCCGGATCTGGCGCCTGCGACGGTAGCGCAAATCAAGGCGTTGGTTCGCAGGGGCTTTTACGACGGAATCGTCTTTCATCGCGTGATTGACGGTTTCATGGCGCAGACCGGCGATCCGAAAGGCGACGGTACAGGCGGGTCCGGCCACAAGCTGAAGGCCGAATTCTCGAACGAAAAACATGTGCGCGGTGTTGTGTCGATGGCGCGAGCCTCCGATCCCGACAGCGCCGACAGCCAATTCTTTATTATGTTAGCGCCCGCACCCTCGCTCGACGGGAAATATACGATCTGGGGCAAGGTCACCTCGGGCATGGAATACATCGACCAGATCAAAAAGGGCGACCCGGCACGTAACGGCATGGTCACGAACCCGGACAAGATCATCAAAATGCAGGTCGCCGCGGACGCGGAGAAGGCCGGGAAGTCGTAGGCCGTGACGCTGCCCGCGCGGCCATGCCTTCTCTGCCCGCCCACGGGGGCAGATCCACTGCATCGGTAATGGGCAGGGTGAGATGGGGCGCATCTAAGGTCGTAGCTGCGGCTCCCCCGGCTTCGCCCAGACCTTCGGCGCCCGCAGGGGCACAGCGGGATCGACGGGTGTCCGATTCTCCTGAGAGTTCCCGAAGGGCGAGGCCCGCCTGGCTCGCTGCACTCGCCGTCTATCGCGAACCGCGGCTTATTGCGGTGCTGCTGATGGGATTTTCGAGCGGGCTGCCGCTCGCGCTGACGGGTGCCACGCTGTTCTTCTGGCTGGCCGAACTCGGCGTGTCGCTGACGACGATCGGGTTTTTCAGCCTCGTCGGTATCTCCTACAACGTCAAATTCCTTTGGTCGCCGTTGATCGACCGGCTGCCGATCCCGCTGCTGACCTCGCGGCTCGGGCGCCGCCGGGGCTGGGCTGTGGCCATCCAACTCCCGCTCGCCCTTGCGATCCTCGCGCTCGGCCTCACCGATCCGCGCGCCGATCCCGGACTGACCGCTCTGGTTGCGGTGATCGTCGCCTTTCTTTCCGCGAGCCAGGACATCGTCATCGATGCTTACCGCATCGAACTGCTGCGTCCCGCAGAACAGGGGGCCGGCGCGGCGGCGACGCAGTGGGGTTACCGGTTCGGCATGCTCGCTGCCGGCGCGGGGGCGCTTTATGCGGCGATGTTCGGCGGGTGGTCTTTTGCCTACGGGCTGATGGCGACGCTGATGCTGGTGGGGATCGTCACGGTATTGCTCACCCCGGAACCGGGCGGTGCACCTGCGCACGAAGCGCCGCCCGGCGCCAATATCGGCGAGCGGTTGCGGGCGTGGTTCGAGCGCGCCGTGGCGGCTCCGTTTGTCGATCTCCATCGCCGGACCGGGACGCGCCTGCTGGTCGCAATCCTGCTGTTTATCGTGCTGTACAAATTCGGCGAGGCGCTCGCCGGAACGATGGCGACCCCGCTTTACGTGTCATTGGGCTTCGCCAAGTTCGAGGTCGCCAACGTAGCCAAGATTTATGGCTTGGCCGCCACGCTTGCCGGCCTTGCGCTGGGCGGCGTCGTCGTCATCCGCATCGGCGTGTTCCGCGCGCTGCTGGCCTGCGGCGTCCTCCAGATGCTGTCGAATTTGATGTACGCCGTCCAGACTTGGGCCGGCCACGACCTTCTGGCGCTCTCAATGACGATCGGCATGGAGAACCTGACCAACGGGATGGGTTCGGCGGCGTTCGTGGCCTACCTGTCGGGATTGTGCAGTGCCGCCTTCACCGCCACGCAATATGCGCTGCTCTCGTCGCTGGCCGCATTGGGACGGACGGTCCTCTCGGCATGGGGCGGCAGCCTCGCCGCGCTTCTGGGCTGGACACCGTTTTTTTTTCTGAGCACGGCACTGTGCGTTCCGGGCTTGTTGCTGCTGTTGTGGGTTATGCGTCGGCCGATGACCGGGCTGCGGGCCCCGCCATGATCACGCCCGGTTGGCCATAGGACAGCAATCGGCTGCGGTGGCGCTTCAGCCAGGCTCGCGCCTGTGCGCTGTCCGGCGAGAGGCTGTCGACCAGCCGCCAGAAGCGCTGAGAGTGGTTCATCTCGGCCAGATGCGCCACCTCATGCGCGACGACGTAGTTCGCAACCTGCTCGGGCGCCAATATCAGCCGCCAGCTAAAGGAGAGATTACGCAGCCCGGAGCAGCTGCCCCAGCGGCTTTTTGTATCGCGTACGCTGACGCGCCCGACGTCGCGGCCGATTTGCGCCGCCAGCAGGCGAGCCCGGCGGCTGAGCTCGGTCCGCGCCATTCGCACGAGAAAATCGCGCACCCGACGCGAGAGGTGCATGGGGTCGCCGCGCACGCGGATCTCCGCGTCTGTGATGCGTACAGGCGGGGCGTGCGGATCGACTTCCCGCCGGATCCGGTGCGGGACTCCCAATACCGGTACGACGGCGCCCTCGACAAAAGCCACCGGCGGCGGCAGAGCGTCTAGGCGAGCGGCAATCCATTCGCGCTTGCTCGCGGCAAAGCGCATGCCTTGGCTTGCGGGCACGCCGGGCGGAAGCACCAGTTCGACGATGCGCTCGGCTGCATTGATCCGCAGACAGATCCGCCGCGCCCGCCGGTTGACGCGTATCGAGACGGGTGCGGCGATGTCGAGCGCCAGGTTGCGGTGGCGCGTGTTCTCAAACCCCAATGTGCGACCCGCCTTTGTGGATTGCTGCGGCCA
>JAFMSA010000088.1 GCA_017353855.1 Alphaproteobacteria bacterium | reverse complement strand
CCATCGAAGTTGCATACGGCGTTTTATTCCTGGCGTCCGACGAGGCGTCGTTCGTTACCGGGGCCGAACTGGTGATCGACGGCGGCTATATTGCTCAATAGGCCCCGGCCAGATGCTGCGCGTCGGGCGCCGCATCTGCGCCTTAGACTTAGAGCTAGTGCGCTATGACGAACGTCTGACGAGGAAGTCAGACGATGCAGCCGTATACCGCCGGCACCGGCGACGGGCAGCGCGCGGCGATCGCGGTCAATGAGTGCGGCGTTCGTGCACGATCCATGTGCTCAATCTGGGCCAGAACGACCAAAGGCCCCCGACTATCTCACACTTAGTCCGACGGGTCGAATTCCGACACTGATCGATCCCGGGGGCCGGGTGGGAAATTCCTGACCGTGACCGAGTCATGGCCGATCCTGATGTATCTGTGCGAGAAGCCCGGCAAGTTCCAGCCCGCCGACCCGACGGCCCGCGTTCGGATGTTCCAGTGGATGGCCGGAGGTGCGGCGTATTATGCGCCGACCAATCAGAACATTTTCCTTCTCGGCAACCGCATGCCGGACAAGGTCCCGGATTCGGCGATCAAGTTTTGCAAGGGCCGCTTCGTCAAGCTGTGGCGCTTGGCCACAGATTGCCAGGACGTCATACCTGGCCGGTGGCGAGATCACCGCCGCCGACCTGGCGGTCTATCCAATTTACGCCGGCCGCAAGGAGCTTCCCGACAACGCCGGGCTGACGCACCTTCAGGCATCGGCGTCCGGATCGGCACACGGCCCGGGGTACAAAAGGGGATGAAACTCGGGACACTGAACCGACGCTTCGGCCGATTGCCGATGCCAACCACCACGTCCGGCCCCAACTACGCGCCTGAGGTAACGAGGCGTCCGTCAGAGGAGAGCGAGCAATGAACCGGCTGGATGGCAAGGTGGTGCTGGTCTCAGGGGCGGCCCGCGGCATCGGAGCTCAGACGGCGCGTTTGATGGTTGAGGCGGGCGCCAAAGTCGGGCTCGGCGATGTGCTCGACGAGCGCGGCCGACAGACGGCCGCGACCCTCGGGGACGCGACACTTTACGTCCACCTCGACGTCACCAGCGAAACCGATTGGATGACGGCGGCCGATGCCATCACCCGGCAGTTCGGTAAGCTCGACATCCTCGTCAACAATGCCGGCCTGTTTCTCGGGAAAGACCTGGAGAGCGCGACGCTCGGCGAATGGATGCGGCTCTGCGCGGTCAACCTGACGGGGGTCTTTCTCGGCACGAAGCTGTGCCTGCCGGCATTGCGGGATGCGGCGCGCGAAAGCCCTGCCGGCAGCGCAATCGTCAACCTGGCCTCGACCGCCGGCCTCGTCGGCTCGACGCAAGACCCGCTCTACTCGATGACCAAGGGCGGGGTGACGTTATTCACCAAATCCGCCGCCCTGGAATTCGCCCGGAAGGGCTATCGCATCCGAGTCAATTCGGTACATCCCGGCACGATTGGCACTGATATGGGTGACCAGGTTCTGGTGACCCGGGCGCGCAATCTCGGTACAAACGACATCGAGGCGGCGCGCCGCCAGATCATCGAGCGTCTGCCAATCGGGCGTATGGGCACGCCGGACGACATAGCCAAGGGGATCGTCTTTCTCGCCTCGGACGCCGCCGCATTCATGACCGGTGCTGGTCTCGTCATCGACGGCGGTATCACGGCGCAGTGACCGTCCGGGATTTTCCGCACCCGCCCCGTCGCTCCCAGAAAGCCCCAGCCGACGCCGCAGCGAAAGATGCGCATATAGTTGCCGCCGGCAATCTTCCCCGTCTCTACAGGACAAACGACGAAGGGATCGAGAACGATCAGGTAAGGGGTATTCAATGCAGCAATTGGCGGCGACAGAAGATTCATCGAGTGCTCCGCACACTCGATCCCAGCTGGCCGCGCCGAGATAACAGGGCGATCGGCCACCTGGCCGTCCGCGTACCTCGAAACTCTACTGCCGCCAGTGATGAAGGGGGAGAGCGGTGAAACTGGCCCTCAGGCGGTTGCTCGGCGATTTCCTATCGGCGATCCTGTTTTTGTCGTCTACGCGGCCACGGGCAGCCTTTTTGTAGCCGCCGGCATCGCTGTTGCCGCCGGACTTGGCGCAACTCGCCCGGGTTAGATTGACGCGGCGCCGGACCGAGAAAAGCAGAGAAGCTGTTCTAGCTTGGTTGCGGGAACCGCGTTAGCGGTACTCACCCGCAAGCGGAGATGCGGTGCGCCGGCTCAAGGCGGCCGGTTGCCTAGCCGTGCCGCCATGCGCCGGTGCGGCTCAAGACGGGATGTCGTCGTTGAGCTTGTCGTCGTGGGCGCTGTCCGCGTCCCGGGGCTATGGTTGTCGTCTGTTCCGGCTGACCGGTTAGCGTCCCTTCGGCTGGAGAGAAACAGCAATGTGCTGTTATAGGGTGTGAGGTGAATTTCGGTGCAGTAGCGGTCTGCGCCGGAGGCGTCCTGCCATTTGCGGGTGGCCAGCTTTGCCTTCGACAAAAACCTTGAAGCCTTTCTCGAGGTGCTGCTCGGCAATTTGGGCGAGCGCCAGCAGGGCGTCGACCCGGCGAGATCATCGCGGAACACCGAGGGACATCATCCCATAATGCCGGGCGATATCATATCAGATTGCCCGAGCGACTTCGTCGGAATCCGCTTTGCAGCTGCCGCATTGCAAGCAGACGAGCCGCCTGGGAGTCCATCACCGGTAGATCGGCGCCGAGCGCCAGCGGTAGTGTTGGGCTCTACCTGGTATCCGAGTACGAGCCGCCACGACGCCGCCAAGCGTTCTTGAAGTACCGGGCCTCGTGAGCTCACAGACCAGCCAGCGCGGCCGCTGCCGGCGACGACCCCAGATCGATGGAAGAAACGGTTTTTAAAGTCAACTCTATAGGACATGACGCATATTTATCGTAAGCCCTGATCACATAGGGGCGTGTCGTCATTTCGCTGGATTCGCAGGCACGGCTTGCGGCTGGCTCGGGCTAACAAGTCCGATGGCTACCTTCTAGGCTCATACCGCATCGCTACCGCCCCCGAGCCGAACTCCAGCCGGCTCACGAGCTTCAAGTCGATGCGCTTCGATAGCCCCGCGAACAACGTCGGTCCGTGGCCCGCCAACCTGGGCTGCACCACGAACTCGTACTCGTCGATCAATCCCAGCTCCGCCAACACCAGCGGGAGCTTCGCGCCCCCCACGAACAGTCCCTCACCCGACTCCCGCTGCAGCTGCTGAACGGCCTTCCCCAGATGATCCCCGCGCACGAGCTCTGCGTTCCAATCGACCCGGTCCAGGGTATTCGACACGACGTACTTCTTTGCCGCGTGGATCGTCCGGGCGAAGGGTTCCATCCAATCAGGCCTCACTCCCGTCCGCGCCGGCGGCCCCCACGCTGCCTCCATCATTTCGTAGGTTACCCGCCCCAAAACGAGGGCATCGGCCCGCGCAAGATTCCCGGCCGCGTGGCGATGCAACTCTTCGTCCGTGGACATTGCACGATGATCGCAGCCCGTCCAATGTGACGTTGATGGAATACCGAAGGGGTCGCATTGGTAAGGCGTACCACCGATCAAGTCGATGCGGCGGTGGCAACCGCCAATTGCGCGTCGAAAGCACGCCTGAAGGCGGGCCGCGCTTCGCCGCGGGCGACATAGGCGAAGAGGTTCGGACGTTCGTCCAGCAGACCCGATCGGTCCAACCTGCGCAGCACCCCGATCATCACCAGGTCACCGGCGCTGAACGCGCCGCCGAGCCAGTCGGCATTGCCGAGGCGGTCGGAAAGCTCGCCCAGACGTTTTCGGATGCGATCCTCGACCATAGGCAGGCGCTGCTCATGCCAAGTCGCGTCCCGCTCGAGGAGCGTAGCGGTTTCGCGTTCCACGATCGGCGGCTCCATCGTGCTAAGCGCAGCAAACATCCAAGTGATCGCGCGCCCCCGGGCATTCGCACCCCCTGACAGCAGGCCGCATAGCGCTCCGCGATATGGAACACGATGGCCCCGACTCGAACAGGGCGAGATCGCCTTCTTCATAGGTCGGAATCTGCCCGAAAGGATGAAGCGCTCGATGCGCCGTTTCCTTCATCTGACCGAACGAAACAAGACGCACGTCGTAAGGTGGCCCACTTCTTCGAGCGCTCAGCGAATGCGCATATCCCGCGCCTGTCCTTGGCCGCCATCGGGCGACCGTTCAAAAGCGGTTATGGTGAGGGTGATTGGAAGGGTCATGGTGATTTCTCGTTTCCGCCGCCCACTATTCTGCTTTGGGTGAGATATCTGTCACACAGCGGCGGCCGCAATTCAGGACCGAGCTCGGTAACTGTTGGCCTATGATAGTCTGACGATCAGTCGATTGCTTGATTGCTTCGACGCCTTGCGCCTTCATTTCCTTCAGCCGTTCGGCGCAGTGGCCTTGCCGCCCGTGACCTCGCCCGTGACTCGAAGCGGCTCCAGGGAGCGCGGTAGGACTGTGTCGGATTGCCCGGGAACTTCTTGTCGGTCAGGTTGGGGTCGTCAACGATCGGGCAGGTTTGGCGGCCCACAGTCGCCTCGCGTCGGCAATCGATCCGTCGGTGTCGTTTCCTCCCGGTGTATCGTGCTCTCGGTCGCGCCGGCGCTCCCGCCCCTGCTCAATGCGCGGTACCGTGATCGAGGACCATCGCCTTGCCGTGCGTTTCGACCCCGAGAAACAGAAAGGACAGTCCAACAAGCGCCATGCAAAAGGCGAGAAACAGAAATGCTGGGAACACCGCCGCTTGGGTCTGTTCGGGCGATACCAAATGACTGGTACCGGCGATCAGCGCCAGGCTCAATGGCCCAATGATTTTGCCGAAGCCGTTGGCGGTCTGACCGAGACCTGAGGCACGCGCCCCGAGATTGACGCCGTAGCTTTCGACCGTATATGGCGCGAGGTTGGAAAAGCCGCCCTCAATGCAGAAGGTCGAGGCGCACAGCAGCACGACCATCAGCGGCACCCCGCCGACAAACGCCGTGTTGTAGTACCCGGCGAGGGCCAGCGCGGCGGTGCCGCCCAGACCCCAGATAACGCCGAGCAGGCGCCGCCCGATCAGCGGCGCGACCAGAGTGACGACGATCTTGCCGGTGACCCCAGCGGCCGAAACGAACACAAAATAGAAAGCTGCCTGCGGGACGGGCACGCTGAGCAGCAGCGCGACGATCGTTGGGCCCCACAAATACACGCCGTAACCAGCGGTCGACGAACCGCCCCAGATCAAGATCGTCTCCAAGAACATCCGCGGCTGTGACAACAGCTCCAGGAGGTTGCCGCTGGGCCGTACGATCGGCGGCACGGTCGGCAGCGGCACTTGCTCGAGCGGCAGTCTGAGAAACCGCGCAACCTCGGCGCGGGCCGCGGCAAACTTTCCCTTGGCGGTCAGCCAGCGCGCCGATTCCGGCGTGAAGATCCACACCAGAACACCGATAATCAGCGCAATGAAGCCCAGCATGGCAACGCGACGCCAGCCATATGGCCCCATGATCGCTGCCGAGATCGCCGGAGCTAGGAAACCGCCGGCAGAGGCGAAGACCACGTAGAAGCTCGTCGCGATCGTGCGATGTCGAGTCGGGGTCAACTCGACGACGACGGTCAGCGACGGCGTCACCGCAGCGGTGAGGCCGACGCCGACAAAAAAGCGCAGGATCGCGAACAGCAACCAGCCGCCTTCCGGGACAAACGCGATCAGCCCGGAGCTGAGCGCGCAGATGAAGGTCCCGATCACCATTTGCGGCTTTCGACCCCAGGCGTCGGCGAAGGCGCCAAACACAACCGCGCCCACGATGGCACCAACACCGCCGCTGTAGAGGATTGTCGCCGACTGACCATAGGTCAGGTGCCACTCGCCCGCGACAGCCGCCAACAGATAGCCGACTACCAGAAAATCGAAAAAATCAAACACAAAAACCGCCGACATCAGGGCGAAAGTGGCCCAATAGCGGCGGTTGAGCGGTGCCGTGTCGAATAGTGCCAACAGGTCTTCGGATGTCTGACCGGCCGCGCGCTGGCTCCCGTCGGCGGTTCGCGGCAGAGGTTGCGGCATGCTACTCGGGGTAATTGCCATGGAGCGCTTCGCCTCCCTTCTCCGTATGAATTAAGCTGAACTTCCCGAAGCTATTAGGGAAGCTCGAGCAATTTCAATGGCTTAAATAAAAATGGTTTCCGTAACTAGGTACAGTAATTCTTCTCGCCACTGAAACTACGAGAGGAGTACTCCCCAGTTGAAGCCCAGTCAATATTTCAGTCGGATATGCGTCAAAATCGGAGCCTACATGGGGTATTGTTTAATATCAATTACTTAGGCCGTGCTACGGTGAAGTTACGATTAAGGCATTGAGGTGCGGGCCTCCTTCATCAAAATTAATGATCTAGCTTAAGCGAGAGAGTCTGGGTCGCGGGCAGCCCGGACTACCGCGCCTCTGAAGATTATCTCCTGTCCGCCGGAGCGGGGCGAAACGTTGGCACCGATGCCAACCGGTTCATGCAAGACCGCGGCGTTGCGCGAGAGCCTGAAGCTCGTGATGGCACGGGCCGCGCGCGGCGGCCTCGCGATGACCGAGCTCTTGAGCGATGTTGATGCCTGGACCGGCTTCGCCGATCGCTTCACTTCACGCATCTGCGCACCGGCAGCCCGGCGGCAGACAAGCCAGCGCTGGTGGCCGCCGCTGGTGGCCGCAGTGCTCGCGGACCTGGCGGCGGCGGGAGCGGCGATCAGGCGCGTCGTCGCGGTACCAATCGCGGCCTGGCCCGCGTGGTCGACGCGCCACACGGCATCAGCCCATTGGATGCTTGTGGTGCGCGGTGACGATGGCGGCCCGCGCGACGACGTAGTTGTCGTCGCTGAGGTGCCACTATGCGACTTTAGATCCGGGATGCTGGCACGCCCCCTCGCGGTATCCCCGCTAGCCGGACGACCAGTGTCCTTCCGGATCAGAATTGGATGACCAGCCGTCCTCTCGTACCACCAGCCTCCAGCCGACGATGAGCGTCGGCCGCCCTTTCCGGCGGATAGATCTCTGCCACACGAAGCGTGATTTTGCCGGCCTCGACCTGTTGCCGGAGCCGGTCAAGCTTCTCAAACTCCTGTGCATAGGTGCGCACGGAGGTTGCAGTGAACTGGATATCCCGCTGTGGGATGCCCTGGAAGCCGCGCACGGACGTGAAGGCGCCGCCGTCACGAACAGCGGGGATTACAAGCTCTTTGAGCACCGCTCCATCCGCGAGCCCATCGACTCCTTGAGGGAAGTGGTTTCGAATCCGCGACGCGACATCATCGCCCCTTCGAACGACGATGTCGGCGCCAAGCGCCGCAACTAGGGGTTCGTCTTTCTCGGAAGCATCGGCAATGACCGTCAGGCCTTCGGCTTTAGCGAGCTGGACGACATAGCCGCCATACGCGCCCGCCGCGCCGGTCACTGCGATGACCTGACCCGGAGACAGCTTGAGCAGGTCGAGCGACTGGCGCGCCGTCAGCCCGTTCATTGGCAAGGTGCAGGCCTCGGGGTGGGTCTTTCCGGCAGGGGCTCGCACGACCGATAGGGCATCGAGCACAATTTGCTCGCGATACGCGCCATGGCTGCCTTTCGGCACCACTATCGCCATGACGGCGTCACCAACCTTGAATCTGTTAGGAACGCCCCCTCCAGCCTCATCGACGATCCCCGCCGCCTCCATTCCTGGCACGTAGGGCGGCGGATCAGCCTTCTGCTGTTCGGCGCGCGTGCCGTTACGAACCCCTACGTCGGTTGGGTTGACCGTCGCTGCATGGATCCGAATCCGCACCTGCCCCGGGCCAGCGTGAACTTCGGGCAATTCGACGAGTTTGAGAACTTCAGGACCTCCATGAGTGAATAGTCCAACTGCGCGCATCATCTCGTCCTTTGTCGGATAGCCAGTCCCGGTCTTCTCCCGGTCCCGACTATACTATGGACAGTCGCCCAGTGGGCAACCGACACCTATACTCCTAAGCTGCGGCGGTGCCGCTCCGGTTGATTGTCTTCGCTCGGTCATGGAGCACACGGGCCGCTCAGGCGGTTCGAGTAAGCAAGTCACGTTATCCAACGCCCGCGTTCGTTCGTGGGAGCTGACCTAAATCGGGTCGGTCGCCGGTCGCCTTCAACGCCACCAAGGGCGCGATCTTCCACTGACAAGCGCCTTTAAATCCCTGTGATAGCCAAGAGGCATTTTTGAGCGCTTTAGACCACGCATGCCACAATGGCTCAAACACGCCCGAAGCCGACCTTTACCGGCCGGGGATAGTCGGAGAGCGGCCAACTCGGGCAGTTGCTCGTTGAGCCGCTCGAAATCGACCGACATGGTGACGAATTCATAGGCAGAGAGTTCTTTCCCGGCCTCTCGCTCGTACTCGCCATAGACGGTCCCCACTATGACCGGCAAAGACAAAATGGAGACCCGATCAGCGACTACGGAATCGCTGGCATGGCCTCAAGCTGGTGGTGTAGCGACGGGCCATCAAGGTAACGGCAAGGGTGGCGCGAAAGGGCATAACACGCATCGTTTGGTGCGTGGCCGAGGATGCCCCTCGCAACTTCACCATTGGGGCGCCGCTTAATCCAGTAGCCACGGTGCCGCACACGCCTGCGCGATCTGGCGTACCTGGTTCAAGAGACCCGGACCGACCGGGATCCCATTGCGCATGCGCTCTGCCGCGTAGTTCCACTGCGGGTCGCCCGCAAGCATGACCGGCTGGGAGGGGTCGATCGGCTTCGTTGCCCGCAGATCGTTGCAGAAGCGAGTCACATCGGCGTTGAACTCTTCACGGTCGCGAAACAAGCCCGGATCGATTGCCATGAAGCAATGGCCGATGTCATTGCCTTGTGGCTTTTTCGTGTGCATCGGGTCGGTGATTAGCGTTGCACCCGACAGGCATGACCCAAGGATGTTCACCATCACCGCGAGGCCATAGCCCTTGTAGCTCGAATTCTCGGGCGAGCCGCCGAGCGAGGTAAGAAACCCCCCTTTTTCGCGCGCCTCCAACGGATCGGTGCTCGGCAGCCCGTCCTGATTCAGCACCCAGCCGGGCGGGCAGGGAAGCCCTTCATTGGCCTTGTTGCGGATACGGCCGGCCGCCACCGTCGTCGTCGCCATGTCGAGCAGAAACGGCCGCCCGTCTGTGGTCGGCGCGGCGAAGGACCAGGGGTCGGTACCGAGCTTTGCTTCCTTGCCGAAGGTCGGCGCCACCTGGATGCTGGAGGCGCCGGTACACCCAATCCCGATCAGCCCCTCCTTTGCCGCCATCAATGTGTAATAGCCAGTGGCGCCGAAATGGGCCGAGTTGCGCACCGCAGCGACAGCCATGCCGGACTGCTTCGCCTTGTCGATTGCCACTTGCATCGCAAAGTGTGCCGGCACGTGACCAAGGCCGCCATCACCATCGATCAATGCGGAGACTGGCGTTTCCTTGATGGTGCGCGGCCGCGCCTTCATATTCGCACGCCCGCTGCGGCGTAGCCGGTCATATCCCGGCAGCATGGATATGCCGTGGCTGTCGACGCCATGCAGATCCGCCCAGGCGAGGATGTCGGCCGTCGTCGCCGCATTGTCTTCCGACATGCCCCAGGCCAACAGGATGGCTTTGAGCTGCGCGCGGTGCGTTTCGTACGGAGCAGCCATTGGATCAGGGCGCGGTAATACGATAGACCCGAGCCGCAGTGCCGCTGTAGAGCGCCCGTTTTTCGGCGGCCGAAGCGCCCAAAGTGATGCGTTTGAACGCGTTCCACAGCTCGGTATAAGCGCAGGACTGCTTGTCCGGCGGGAAGTTGCTCTCGAACATGCAGCGATCGACGCCGAAGGCTTCGATGCAGGGCTCGATGTACTGGCGCCACCCGGTGGCGAGCTCTTCGGAAGATGGCGGCACGTCGCGCTCGGGGAAATCGAAGCCGAACGACGTCATGCCGACGCCGCCGAGCTTAACATTGACATTCGGACATTTGGCGAGTTCGGCGATGTCGCGGCGCCAGCTCGCGAGTATTTCCTGCCGATGGCCGTGATACGGGCCGACACCGAGCACGCCGCCGACATGGTTGAGAATGATCGTCGTGTCGGGAAAAGCGCGGGCGAGGTCGATCGCATCCGGCAGTTGCGGATGGTATTGCCAGGATTCGAAGCTGAGCCCCAACGGCGCGAGCTGCGCAAACCCCTCGCGGAATTTCGGGTCACGCACCAGATGCGGCGGCACGACACGGGTCGCGAACTTCTGGATTTCTTCGTGCTCGTCCCATGACACGCCGTGGCGAATGCCGCGGAAGCGTCCGCCGCCGACCCGGATTTCGGCCTCGAGCACCTGGCGGACCCGCGCGCCGAGCGTTAGGTCGGCGTGGCCGACTATAGCTTCGGCGACGCGGCAGGGGCCATAGTGGCCCGACGCGCTCATCGCTGCGATGCCGTTGACGAACTCGACCTCGCCGACCGGCGCCATCTCCGGCGGCCCATCCTTTTTGTACATCGAGCGGCATTCGAGAAATACGGTCGCAACGATGTTGTGGCCGCCGCCGATGTCGGCAAGCAGCTCAGGCAGCAGGTAACGCCCGCGGTGCGGCGTATCCCAAAAATGATGGTGCGGATCAATGATCGGCAATTCCGGCTCCAGCGCCGGTTCGCTCGGCCGCTTGAGCAACCACGCCTTCAGCTCGGCATCGTTGCGGTATGCAAGCCCCCGATATTCGCCCTTGGCATCCCCGGTCATGTCATCCTCTCTTCGATGGCCCGAGGCTCAACCTATCATCGGCGATGGGTCGCGACCACTGGACAAGCCTGGGGTGCCTGCGTGACTCTCGACCATGGAC
>JAFMSA010000549.1 GCA_017353855.1 Alphaproteobacteria bacterium | reverse complement strand
TTGATGTTCAGCCGCGCGGTCTCGTCTGCGAGATCCGTCTTCGTCAGCAACAGGCGGTCGGCGACCGCCGCCTGCTTTACCGCCTCGGGCTGCCGGTCGAGGCTGCCGGCGCCGTTGACCGCGTCGATCGTCGTGACGACGCCGTCAAGCATATACCGCGCCGCGACGATCGGGTCCGTCATCAACGTATGCAGGATCGGCGCCGGATCGGCCAGCCCGGTCGTCTCGATCGCCACACGCGTAAAAAACGGCACTTTGCCCTTGACGCGATCGACGAAGAGGTTGGTCAGCGTGTCGACGATGTCGCCGCGCACCGTGCAGCAGAGGCATCCGCTGTTGAGCAGCACGACATCCTCGCTCGACCGCTCGACCAGCATATGGTCGAGGCCGATCTCGCCGAACTCGTTGACGATCACTGCGGTCGCCGCCATGCCGGGCTGCTTCAGCACGTGGTTGAGCACGGTCGTCTTGCCGCTGCCGAGAAAGCCTGTCAGCAGCGTGACGGGGATCAGGGACGAGGGTTCGGGCGAGGTCATCGCACAACGGGCTCCTCAAAACAGCTCAGAATTGTCGGCGCATTCGCCGCCGCGGTCGAGAGAGCGGGGAGACACGCGCGGAGGCATGTTGATATGATATAACACGCTCTTTCGCGCGATCGCCGCCTGTCTCCTGGTTTGCCTCGTACCGGCGGCGGCGGGCTCGCCGGTACGGGTGGTCGTTTCGTTCACTTCACGATCCTCAAAGATATCGCACAAGAGATCGGGTGATGTCGCGGTCACGAGCCTGATCGGCCGCGATCGCGACCCGCACGCCTTCGAGCCGACACCGGATCAGGCCCGTCTGCTCTCGCACGCCCAGCTCTTCATCGTCAACGGCCTCGGGTTTGAAGGCTGGCTTCTTCGCCTGACGAATTCCGCCCAATATCACGGTCCCGTCATCGTCGCTACACAGGGCATTACCCCAATCACAACGACCGGGCCCGGCGGCGGCGTCTCGGTACCCGACCCGCATCCCTGGCAGGATGCGCGCAACGGTACCGTCTACGCAGGGAACATCGCGCAAGCACTGGCGGCCGTCGATCCGGCGCACGCCGATCGTTACCGGCATCGGCTGCGCGAATATCAGGCGAAGCTCGGCGAACTCGACCGACACGTCCGCGCAGAGTTGGGGGCGATCCCGGCGCAACAGCGACGGGTAATCACCACTCACGATGCGTTTTCCTATTACGGCAGGGCCTACGGCGTTACTTTTCTGGCAGCCGAGGGTATCAGTCCCAACAGCGAGCCCTCGGTACAGGCAGTCGCGCAGCTGATCCGCCAGATCCGCCAGGAGCGCATCAAGGCACTGTTTCTCGAAAACATCTCCGACCCGCGGCTGATCGACGGACTCGCCGGCGAGACGGGCACGACCCCCGGCCCGCCGCTCTACTCCGACGCGCTTTCACGGCCGGACGGCCCCGCGCCGACCTACATCCGGATGCTCGAATACAATACCGCTGTCCTGAAACAGGGAATGCTGAAGAACTAGCCGGAGCGGGCGAAGATCGAGATGCGGTCGAAATCGGCGGCGATCCGCGTGTTCGGGTGATGGCCAGCGGCCTCCGCCAGCAGCTCGTGCGGCTTGTACCGTCCGGAGATGTGAGTGAGCAGCAATTCACCGACCCCCGCATCGCGCGCCAATCGCCCCGCCTGCGCGGCCGTCAGATGTCCGCGGGCGCGGGCAAGTGCCGCGTCGCGGTCCAGGAAGGTTGCCTCAATGACGAGCGCATCAGCCTCGCCCACCGGTTCGGCCAGAGTTGCGACCTCCTCGGTGTCGCCGACAATGGCGAGCTTGGCGCCCGCCATCGTGGGACCTCGAACCGTCTCGGGCGCGATCCGGCGCCCGTCCGCGAGCATCACCGCACGACCCTGCGCAAGCGCCGCGCGTTCCGGCCCCGCCGGAATGCCGAGCGCGTCGAGACGCTCGGTGAGGAGCCGACGCCGCGGCTCGTCCCGAAACAGAAATCCGAGGCTTGCCGTCCCGCGGTGCACCACCGGAAAAGCGTCGAGACGCCAGTCGGGGTGCACGAGCACCGGACCGGGTGAAACGGCGCGCAGCCGGTAATTCCCGCCACGCTCCGGCCCGATCGTCTGCGCAAGATAGCGACCGACGAATGCTACTGTCTCGCCGCTGCCGATAATTTCGACGATCCCGTCGACGCGATAGAGAGCGAAGCTCGCAAGCAGTCCGGCGAGCCCTAGCACGTGATCGAGGTGGGCATGCGTCAGCAGCACATGATGCAGCCCCCGAAAACCGCCCGCGGAACGCATCAATTGCCGCTGCGTCCCCTCGCCGCAGTCGATCAGAAAGCGGCTGGCGCCCTTGGCGACGAGCAATGCCGGCAAACCCCGCTCGGCGGAAGGCACCGCCGCGGCTGTGCCGAGAAAGACGAGCTCAAACATGACGCGCACCGGCCGGATTGTGGCGGGGAGGAATTCACATCAAATAACGTATCGAATCTCAGAGACAGCCGGATAGCGAGCCCCCGTAGTCACGCTCGGGGGCGGCGGGGGATTGTGATGTATCCTTTTGTCTATTGGAGCGGACTCACCCTGGTCGTGGTGTGGAGCGTATTGTCCGCTTTGAGTGTGCTCCATGCGTTTTAGAGCTGCGCCGCCGTAGGTGCCGGAAAGAGCTGCCGTGTCCATCCCATCAAGCGGTAGCCCAGGAGGCCTACCCATTCCTTGCCCGCGAGAGTACTGGAGCTGAGCCCGTCGAGCAGGCTGAAGTTCGGGCGCAAGCCTCTCCTCGGATCGATCCTGAAATCCACCGGATAGGGAATGACCGGCCAGTCCACTGCGGCGAAGCATGCAACGGCGCGCGGCATGTGATAGGCCGATGTAACGAGTATCCAGGCCTCGCCGGGCGACGGCCGGATCATTTGTTTCGTGTAGACGGCGTTCTCGTGCGTGCTGCGCGAGCGTTCCTCGAGAAGAATGCGCGCGGGATCTATCCCTTCGCTGACCACAAACCCGCGTGTCGCGCGCGCTTCTGACAGTCCTACCGGGAAGAAGACGCCCTCGCCGCTGACCAGGACCAGCTTCGCGTCGGGATAGCGGCGGGCGAGCGCAATCCCGCCCAGCACCCGCCCGGGCGGGTTGGCGAACATGGTTTCGCCGTAGTACAGCGAAAGCGCCGGGTCGACGTCGCCCCCGAGCACGATGATGCCGTCGACGCGGTCCGGCAGTGCAACAGGTCGCGGAAACCGCGTCTCCAGGAGCAGCAGCATCGCGGGGCCGATCGGCGCCACGGCCAACAACAGCAGAACGACGGCGGACAGGCCGACCAATACCTTGCCGCGCCGACCCCGCGACAAAGCGAAACGCAGGATCCCGCCCAGCAGACAAAGCAGTAGCAGATTGCCGGGCTGCAGCAGCGCCCAGACCAGCTTGCCGAACAGGAATGTCATTCGCCCCTCTCCCGCACGCTGCCCAGCCGAAAAATACCCTGCCGTCTGCGTTGCGTGCGTCCTATGATGCCGGCCTGCGACAGATCAGCGAGCGGAATAGTGGCATGAGCGAGGTTCACCATTATATCGAAGGAAAGCACGCCAAGGGGATGAGCGGGCGCTGGGGCGATGTGTACAACCCCGCGACCGGCGAACGAAGCCGCCGCGTCGCCTTTGCCGCCATCGGCGAGGTCGACCGGGCGGTGCGCGCCGCGGCGGCCGCCTTTCCGGGCTGGGCGGCG
>JAFMSA010000548.1 GCA_017353855.1 Alphaproteobacteria bacterium | reverse complement strand
AAAACACCTTGTTTGCCGCGAGCGCCCCGTATGAATATGGCAAAACCGCCGCCCAAAGACCGAAACTGCCTGCGGGAGAAAGAATGCGCATCCCGATCCGAAGCTCTGCTTTGATCCTTACGCTGGCACTTGCCGCGTCCCATCCCGCCGCGGCCGGTGATGCCGAGGCGGGCAAGGCGGTCTTCAAGAGATGCGCCATATGTCACACTGCCGAGGCGGGAAAGAATAAGGTCGGGCCGAGCCTGTTCGGGGTTGTCGGCCGTAAGTCCGCAAGCCTCGGTGGTTACAATTACTCGGAAGCTATGAAGAAGTTCGACCACACCTGGGATGAGAAGACGCTTGATACGTATTTGACCAATCCGCGCGCGACAGTGCCGGGGACAAAAATGATCTTTCCTGGCATCAAGGACGAGAAGGAACGCCAGGACGTCATCGCCTACCTAGAGACGCTGAAGTGATTGGAGCTTTCAGACAGCGGTCCTTCTGCGCCGCTCAGAGGCGACAGGATTCCGCTGCCGGGCGGCCGAGTGCGGATGACGGCGGGGCGTGGCTGGCGACGCGAATCCGATGAGCCGGTGGCTGCGCGCCACTGCGTGGCTGGTGGCCTTGTCGCTTACGATGCTGCCTGCAGTCTCTTCCAATGCCGGCGAACAGGCGGTTCAGATCGGATGGCTGTCGCGGACAGTCCATCGGAGCTTGCCGCTATCCTATCTCGATCAGCCGCCGCAGGATGAGGGCCTCCAAGGCGCTCGGCTTGGCATCGCCGATAATCAGACAACAGGGCGTTTCAGCGGTCAGTCATTCGCGCTTGCAGAATCAATTGTTCCCGAAGACGGTGACCTCGCGGCCGGCTTGCGCGATCTTGCCGACAAAGGCGTCCGACTGGTCGTGACCGACCTTCCGGCGCCTGAGCTATTGTCGGCCGCCGGTATGCCCGAGGCTGCCTCGATGACCTTCTTCAATACGGCGGCTGCGGACGACCGTCTCCGTGGCGAGGATTGCCGCGCCAACATCCTGCACCTGCTGCCCAGCCGAGCAATGCTCGCCGATGCGCTTGTGCAGTATCTCGTCGCCAAGCGCTGGCTCGACATTCTGCTGGTCGTCGGCCACAGCGATGCCGATCGCGAATTCGCGGCCGACATTCGCCATGCCGCCAAAAAATTCCAGGCGCATATCGTCCAGGAGAAACCGTGGACGTTTGTCCCCGGAGCACGCCGGACCGATACCGGGCATTTCGCGATCCAGGCCGAGGTCGCGCGCTTTACGCAGGGCATCAGCTACGACGTGCTGGTCGTTGCCGACGAAGAGGATGAATTCGGCGACGAGTTGGCTTACCGCACGTTCGACCCCCGCCCGGTTGCCGGGACGCAAGGGCTCGTCCCCAGCGCCTGGGCGCGGCCGCACGAACAGTGGGGTGCCACGCAGCTGCAAAACCGTTTCCTGCGCCAGGCACACCGATGGATGACCGATCGCGATTATGCCGCGTGGATGGCCGTGCGCGCGGTCGGCGAAGCCGCGACGCGGTTGCATTCGAGCGATCCTGCCGCAATCGTTGCGTATTTGCGCAGCGACCGCTTCGAGCTCGCCGCCTTCAAGGGCACGCGGCTCAGCTTTCGATCCTGGGACGGCCAATTGCGCCAGCCGGTGCTGCTCGCCAATGCCCGTTCGCTTGTCTCGGTATCGCCGCAGCCGGGCTTTCTGCATCAATTCTCCGAGCTTGATACTCTCGGGATCGACAAACCGGAAACGAAATGCCGAATGGGCTGATCGCCTGCGGGCTGCTGCCGGCAGTCCTCCTCGTAGCCGGGAGTGCCGTAGCAGATACAATCTACGTGTCGAACGAAAAGGACAACACAATCACTGTCATCGACGGCGCGAGCCTGGCGCCGGTCAAGACGATCCCGGTCGGCGAGCGCCCACGCGGTATCACATTGTCCAAAGATGCCAAGTCGCTCTATATCTGCGCCAGCGACAGCGATCACATCGAGGTACTCGACCTCAACTCCGACAAGGTCGTACGCACTTTGCCCAGCGGACCGGATCCGGAGTACTTCGCCCTCGATCCGGGCGGCAAGCTCCTCTACGTCGCCAATGAGGACAACAACCTCGTCACGATTGTCGACGCTGGTCGTGGCGAGGTCGTCACCGAGATACCGGTCGGGATCGAGCCGGAAGGCATGGGGGTGAGCCCCGACGGGAAATATCTCGTCAACACCTCTGAAACAACCAATATGGCGCATGTCATCGACACTGCGAAGCGCCAGGTCGTCGCCAATATCCTGGTCGACAGTCGGCCACGGCGCGCCGTATGGACCGCCGATGGAGCACAGTTCTGGGTTTCTGCCGAAATCGGCGGTACCGTCAGCGTCATCGACGCGGCAAAACGCGAGATCGTCAAACGCATCACCTTTGCCGTTCCCGGCGTCCCGAGCGAGGCGATCCAGCCGGTCGGAATTGCCATCACCCGCGACCGAAAGCTGGCGTTCGTCGCGCTCGGACCGGCCAACCGCGTTGCCGTCGTCGATGCGCAGAGCTATGAGGTGCTGAAGTACTTGCTGGTCGGACAACGGGTATGGAGCCTTGCCTTCAACTCCGATCAGAGCCGGGTCTACACGACGAACGGGGTCAGCAACGACGTCTCGGTAATCGATGTCGAATCCCGCAAAGTGATCAAATCGGTGCCCGTCGGTCAGGCCCCCTGGGGTGTGGTGTCTCGTCCGTGAGGCTCGCGTAAGCAACCCTACGGCTGCAGCCGGGCGCTTTCGGTCCAACGAAAGCCGTGTTCCCCCCTAAGTCGGGAGAGGAAACTTGGAGACTACGTTGTCAAGGAGTCCAAGGCCGACGTCCGAATGCTTGCTCAGTTCGGACCTCTCGAAGGTGCGGTTGCACACACCCCTCGGGGTGGGGACGAAACGCATCGCACTTAATGGCAACATTGGCGAAGGAACCGGAAGCCAAAAGCTTCCTATCACCAGGCCCCTTGCGGGGCAAATCGGGTGTCCTCGTCCTGGCGGCGGGGCTCCTCCCCATGTCTAAACCCAGCGGTATCCGCCCCGGGAAAAGTCGATGAAACAAACGCCCGCTTTGGCGATCGAAAAGCTCGCACACCGTTTCGGCCCGCGGCGGGTCCTGAAGGATGTCTCATTCTCTCTCGCACCAGGCGATTTTACGGTACTGCTCGGGCTCAACGGTGCCGGAAAGACAACGCTGTTCTCGCTCGTCACGCGCCTCTATGCGCAAGCCGAGGGGACGATCCGGATCTTCGGCATGGACATACGCGAGCAGATGCTGGAATGCCTGCGTCAAATGGGGATCGTATTCCAGCAGCCGACCCTCGACCTCGATCTCACGGTCGAGCAAAACATGTTTTACCACTGCGCACTGCACGGCCTCTCGCATCGCGAAGCCGCGCAACGGATCGCCGAGGAAATCGGCCGGGTCGGTCTCGCCGATCAGCGCCGCGACAAGGCCAGGCGGCTGAGCGGCGGCCAGCGCCGTCGGATCGAGATCGCCCGCGCCCTATTGCACCAACCCCAGCTGCTGCTCCTCGACGAGCCGACTGTCGGGCTCGATATCGCAAGCCGGCAATTCATGCTCGACCATGTGCGTCGGCTGTGTCTCGAGCAGGGCCTCGCCGCACTGTGGGCGACGCATCTAATCGACGAAGTCGGCGAAGGCGCTCGGGTCGTCGTCCTGCACAAGGGCGAGGTACTGGCCGATGGCGCTGCC
>JAFMSA010000547.1 GCA_017353855.1 Alphaproteobacteria bacterium | reverse complement strand
ACCAGTCGCCCGCATGGCCGCGCCGCACTGGGTATGCCCCGCCGCTCGCGAAAGCGGGTCGGATGTTCCTTGCCGCGCCGACGGCGTCGGGCAAGATAGGCGAGCGCAGGCAGCGCGAGCGGCCAAGTCGCTATACGGTAAAGAAGGGGCAGGATCAGTCGTCCACGGCAGGATGCGCCTCTCCGGCAGCATCTGAGGTTATCAGCGGCGGCGGTGCGCGATGCCCGACCCGGCCGTCAGCCTCGCGCACCATCTCCAGCATGCGGGTCTCGATCAGGCGGCGGGCGTTTTCCAACCCGTTTTCGTCGAGATCGGGGGAGATCTCGATGGGCTCGCCCCATAAATAGATCCCGCGTCCGAACGGCCACGGCAGATGGAAACCGTCCCAGGTGTCCAGCACACGCCTGCGGCTTGTCGCGTAAACGAGGGGGAGGATCGGCACCCGGGCGAGCCGCGCCACATTCACGATGCCAGTACTCGCGGTCATTGCAGGGCCGCGCGGCCCGTCCGGGGTGATCCCGACACAGTCCCCCTCTTTGAGCCGCTTCAGCATCATGCGCAACGCTCCGGAACCGCCACGGCTGGTCGATCCCGCGATCGATTCGATGCCAAAATACGTCATGGCGCCGGCAATGATGCGCCCGTCGCGATGCGCCGAGATGAGCATGTGGAACGGCACGAGCCCATGCCACGCGAACGGCATCATCAACAGCCTGCCGTGCCAGAAGGCGACGATGAAAGAACGCCCTTCTTTGCTCAGGCGGCGGGGCCGTTCCGCACCCTCGACGCTCCAGAGATTGGTGAGATAGACAAAACGGATGTAACACTGAACGAGCCAGCAGGCGAGGTCCCGCAGCCACGCACTGCGCAGAAAACGCCGCCATAGATCCGGTTTATTCAATCCCGGACAGACCGTGTCAGAGAGCGAAGCTGGTCGCGAGGCCATCGTGCTCTTCGGCGAATTGGGTCGCGTAGAGCCGGGCATAGAGGCCGTGGCGGGAAACCAGTTCTTCATGGCGACCGGATTCGACGACAACGCCTCGGTCGATCGCGTAGATGAGATCTGCGCGACGAACCGTGGACAGCCGGTGCGCGATGACCAGTGTCGTGCGCCCGCGGATGAGCGTGCCGAGCGCCGCCTGGATGTGCCGCTCGGATTCGCTGTCTAGAGCCGAGGTCGCTTCGTCGAGCAGCAGGATCGGCGCATCCTTCAGCATCGCGCGCGCGATCGCGATGCGCTGGCGCTGACCACCGGAGAGCCGAACTCCGTGCTCGCCGACGATCGTGTCGTAGCCGTTCGGCAGTTCGCGAATGAAGGCATCGGCGGCGGCCGCGCGCGCCGCCGCCACGATCTCGGCCGTCGATGCGCCGAAGCGCCCGTAGGCGATGTTGGCTCGCACCGTATCGTCGAACAAGCTGACCTCCTGCGCCACCAGGGCAATGGCACCGCGCAGCGAGGCAAGCGTAACCGAGCGGACATCCTGACCATCGATCGTGATGTTCCCTTCGGCAACTTCGAAGAAGCGGGGGATCAGGTTCAGGATTGTCGATTTGCCGGCACCCGAGGGGCCGACCAACGCAACCGTGCGGCCGGCCGGGATCGCCAGCGAGATGCCGTCGATTGCAACAACGCCGGGAGAGTAACCAAAGCGTACCTTCTCGAAGCGGATCTCGCCGCCCGCGACGTGCAGGGGTTCGGCGCCCGGCAGGTCGCGGATCGTCGGTTCGACGTCCAGCACCTCGAAGATGCGTTGCGCAGCGGCGAGACCCTCCTGCAGCGAGGCATTCAGATTGGCAAGGCTCTTCAACGGCTGGTAGGCGAGCAGCAGTGCGGTGATGAAAGAGAACAGAGCCCCGGCGGTACGGGCTCCACTGATCACCTGGTGCCCCCCATAAAGGATGACCATCGCAATCGCCGTGCCGCCGAGGGTTTCCATCATCGGGGAGGCGCGCGATCGCGTGCGGGTGCCCCGGTCGATCAGCGTAAAAAGCCGCTCGATGAGCCCGGTCGCGCGGCGCTCCTCGTACTGCTCCATGCCGTAGGCCTTCACATGCCGGGCACCCTGGAAGGTCTGGTTCAACAATGTCGTAAATTGGCCGATTTCGGCCTGAGTGCTGACCGTGACCCGGCGGATCCGCCGGCCGATACCGACAATCGGCTGGATTGCCAACGGAAACACAAAGAACGAAGCGAGCGCGAGCAGCCAGTCCTGATAGAACATCACGCCGACGAGAAAGACGACAGTGACCGCGTCCTTGCCGATCGCTGCGAGCACATTGGCTGCAGCGCTGCGCAGGAGTGCCGCGTCGCTGGTAAAGCGCGAGATCAAGGTACCGGTCGGATGGGCGTGGAAATAGGCGAGATCGGCGCGCATCAGCCGCGAAAAGAGGGCGACCTGAACATCGGCGATGACGCGCTGGCCGACCCGCGTCATCAGCACGGCCTCGCTATAATCGGCGAGGCCCTTGACGACGGCGAACGCCAGCGCGCCACCCGCGATCAACAGCAATAGCGCGCCTTGGCGCGCGACAAAGATGCGATCGAGCACCGGCTGCATCAGCCAGGCGCGGCCCGCCGTGCTCCCGGCCGCAACCCCCATGAACACAAAAGCGAGCACGATCCGCTTGACATGAGGCCGCATAAAATCGCGCGCCAAACGCGCGCTAAGCGCTGCAGAGCGTCCGCCCCTACCCAAGATCGCCCAGCTCATCCTCGTCGCATCGGTATCGGTTCCCCCCGGGAGTGTTAGAGGCGGGCCCCCCGCTTGGCAAGCCCGACGGGAAAGGGGGCGACAACCCCGATGATCCCGCAAGGGGGACAGGGGGTGGCCGATGGTGCGTGCCGATCGCGGCGGTTCGCTCGCCTGCTACAAATCGGGGGCACGCGGCGCGAACGCACCGAAACCGCCGGCTGCACGCCCGGCCGTTGGCCCGGGACGCGGCGCTCCCGACGTTTCCGGACGAGGGACGACAGGTTTCGAGGAGCCCGACCCAGCAAGACGGCCGCCGCAATCCCCGAGAATCCGGAAGCCGCACCCGCGCCACATGCGCAACCTCGCGGCTGAGCCTGCCGCGGAACTCAGCCGGGACTTGATCAGGCGCCGGCGACGGTAAGGTCGTCGACGCGCAGGGTTGGGGAATCGACGCCGGTCTTGAATTCGAGATTGCCGGCGGCAATGACGCGGGCGAAAATCTCCTTGAGATTGCCGGCCACCGTCATCTCGCTGACCGGGAAGGCGATCTCGCCTTTGTCGATCCAGAAGCCGGCGGCACCGCGGCTGTAGTCGCCGGTGACGCCGTTGACACCCATGCCCATCATTTCCGTCACGTAGAAGCCGCTGCGGATATCGGCAATCAGCGCCTCGGGACTGAGCGGTCCGGGCTCGATCCAAACGTTGGTCGGTGCCGGGGAGGGGGGTGAGGCGGTGCCCCGGGCGGCGTGACCGGTGGTCTGCAGACCCAGCTGGCGGGCCGAGCGCAGATCGAGCAGCCAGGTCGTCAGCACGCCCCTGTCGATGATCGCGCGCCGGCGGTTGGCGATGCCCTCCCCGTCGAAAGGTTTCGAGCGCAGGCCGCGCTGACGGTGCGGGTCGTCGTTGATCGTGATTGCTTCGGGAAAGATCTGCTCGCCGAGCCGGTCCTGAAGAAAGCTTGTCCTGCGGGCGATCGCAGGTCCCGAGATCGCCCCCAGCAGGTGAGAGACAAAGCTGCGAGCCACGCGAGGATCGA
>JAFMSA010000087.1 GCA_017353855.1 Alphaproteobacteria bacterium | reverse complement strand
ATCTCGTGCTGCGCGCCTGGACCGAGCGGGACACGTTTGCCTGGAACGGCCGCTTCAACCAGCAGCGCTATGTGAACATCTGGCCGCGCCCGGTGCAGAAGCCGCACCCGCCCGTCTGGATTCCGGGCGGCGGCTCGGTCGAAACCTGGCGTTGGTGCGCCGAGACTGATCACGTCTACGCATACCTGTCCTATTTCGGCTATCTCGCGGGGCAGGCGACGATGGACGGCTTCTGGAGGGAGATGGACCGGCTCGGCAAGGACCGGAACCCGTACCGCGCGGGCTTTCTGCAATTCGTCGGCGTTGCCGAGAGCCGCGAGGAGGCCTACCGCCTTTACCGCGAGCCGGCCGAGTATTTCTACGGCCGCTGCCTGCACGTCGACCCGCGCTTCGCGAACGCGCCCGGCTACACGAGCGAAGCGACGCAGCGCGCCGGTGTGGTCGGTCAGGTTGCTCAGGTGGCCCGTATGCGCCGGTTTGACACCTTGGCGCGCGAGATGGATGCGATCGTCGATAAGGGCTACGTCATCATCGGCTCGCCGGACGAGGTCGCCGAGCGGCTGAAGCGGGTGGCCGCCGACCTCAATGTCGGCCATCTGATGCTCCTGCTGCAGTTCGGCAACATGGGCAAAGACCTTGCGAAGTACAACACGCAGCTCTTCGCGGAGAAGGTCATGCCGCAGCTGACCGACGTGTTCTCGCAATGGGAAGATCGCTGGTGGCCGCAGCCGATGGCGCGCGAGGCGAGGGCCGAGTTGACGCCGTTGCGGCCATCGGCGCTGGCGGCCGAATGAGAGTGCCGTGTCGACGATGCGGGACGCGCTCCCCGTCCCCCGCCATGAGGCAGGCGTCATGGCATTGAGGACGACCCTCATCGCGAACAGGCCGCGTAGCGGCCGTCGCCAAGCACCCACCGTGTTGTTCAAGAGATCAAGCTGCCGGGGGCGGTCGTGAGCGAAGCAGAGGCGCTGTCCGTTGAAGTCAACGGCTTTTCATGCCGGGTGTGGAGGAAGGGTGAGGGGCCGAAGCTCGGCTTCCTCGCCGGTTTCGGCGGGCTGCCTCGCTGGATTGCGTTTCTCGACGCGCTGGCGCGCGAGCGCACACTGATCGTGCCGTCCTTGCCTGGTTTCCCCGGTGGCGAGCGCGGCCACACCGTGCTCGACAGCCATCTCGACTGGGTGCTCGCGGTGCGGCAGCTGCTGCATAAGGCCGGGCTGGAAGGTGCCGATCTCGCCGGTAGCTCGCTCGGCGGCTCGTTTGCCGCCGAGATCGCGGCGATCTGGCCTGATGCGGTGGGCCGGCTGGCGCTGATCGCGCCATGGGGCCTGTTCGAGGAAAAGGACCCGATGAACGACCCTTGGGCGCAGCGGGCGCCGGAGGTGCCGGGGCTGCTATGTGCCGATCCCGAGCGCTGGAACCAGCTCAAGGCCGAGCCCGAGGGTGCCAACTCGCCGGAATGGTCGATCGAGCAGACCCGCGCAAACGAAGCCGCGGCGCGCGCTTTCTGGCCGCTCGGCAATACCCGGCTCGAAAAGCGCCTGCCGCTGATCCGGGCACCGACCTTGCTGATCTGGGGCGAGCAGGACCGGGTCCTGCCGCGCAGCTATGCCGACCGCTTCGCGCGGACGATCGCCGGCCCTACCGAAATCGCGACGGTCTCGGGCGCCGGTCATCTGGCCGAGCTTGACAAGCCCGACGAGGTTGCCGCGGCGATCCTGCGCTGGACCAGCCGAGAAAAACGGACAGAGCAATGATCAAACGCTTTCATACCCTTTATGTCGGTCAGATCGCGCTCGACAACATCGGCCTCGACGGCACGCCGGCGAATGACCGCCGCTATTCGAACGAGCGGTTGAGCGAGGTGTTCTGGACGGCGCGCGACGTGGCACGGCTGATGGACGAGCTCGGCTATTACTGCTTGTGGACCGCAGAGCACCATTTTCAACGCGAAGGCTATGAATGCCTCCCCAACCTGATCCAACTCGGGCTGTGGCTTGCGACGCAGACCAGGCGCCTCAGATTCGGCTGCGCGTTCAACATTCTGCCGATGTGGCATCCGATCCGCCTCGCGGAGGATTACGCGATGGCCGATATCGTGACAGACGGGCGGGTCGTTTTGGGTGTGGGGCGCGGATATCATACGCGCGAGATGGAAACTCTCGGCGCGCCCCTGCTCGATGCGCAGGCCAATCGGGACCTCTTCGAGGAGGGCTTGGAGCTTCTGTTGAAATGCTTCAACGAGGACGCGTTCCATCACAAAGGCCGGTATTTCGAGTGTCCGCCGCAGGTTCCTTATCGCGGCTATCAGCTCGAAGAGATCACCGTCGTGCCGCGGCCTAAGCATCTGCCTGTCGAAATCTGGATGCCGGTCGCCAGCGGCAAGACGATTGACCTGATGGCGCAAAAGGGCCTCAAGGCGATGGTCACGTTGAACGGGGAGAAGATCCTCGACGATGTCGTTCGCGCCTATCACGAGGCTTGCGCCCGCCACGGCCGCCCGAAACGGCTCGGGGAAGATATGATCTGGGGCGCCGGGCTTTATCTTGCCGACAGCCAGGAAGAGGCGGTACGGCGGGTCGAGCCGTCGCATGACGAGCGCTACAAGTGGTTCGCGCCGTTCGGCTTCGTGCGCTACGCGGACGAGCAGGGGCGGACCTGGGGGACACCGGGCGCGCCGTCGCGCGTGCCGTCGCTCGCAGATGGCGTACACCAGAAGGCGTGGTTTTGCGGGCCCCCGTCCGCGGTGATCGACGGCATCAAATCGATCGAGGCGAAATATCCGGGCCTCGAAGATTTCATGATCCATTGGGCCGAAGGCCTCCCGCCCGAGGAGTTCAAAGAACAGCTGCGCTGGTTTGCCCGCGACGTGATGCCGGCGTTCAATCGCGGCTGATCGCCCGGGGTTTCCGACCCGACTGTCACGGCGTGCAGCTTGAGGAACGCGCGCCGCGGCTAGGCACTGCGAGCGCCGCGCCGGCGGTGCCGCGGATGGGGCGCGCTGTGCGCGAGCCAAGCGCCGGCTACCCGACAATGCCGGCCGCGGCGGCAGTGGCACGCCCGGGCAATTGCGCGCGCATCTTGGGCGTTACGATTACGAGAAGACCGGGATCGAGCAGGTCGTGTTCATCCAGCAGAGCGCGCCAACCGCCACGAGCACATCTGCCGCTCGCTGGAGGTCTTCACCTCGCAAGCGATGCCTGATTTCCAAGGAGCGCGAGCGGGTTCGCGAGGCCCAAAGGAGCCTTCATCGGGGCGGCCGGCGCGCAAGCCGCATGGCGCCTTTGCGAGACGTCGACATCCCGCGCATGAAGTTTTCGGCCGCCAAGCCCACTCGTCCGAGCGCGGCGCCGCGATCTCGGCCCGCACCCGACCCGCTCGCGATCCGCGGGACTGTCCCGCCCGGTTGACCGTACGGCGATCGGGTGCTTACCTCGCTATCGCGACAAGGCAGCGAGGTGGGTCAAATGCAGGTTAAGAACGCGGCACGGGAGCGGCTCGAGAAAGGTGAGCTTTCACTCGGCGTCGGCATTCGTACGGCACGCACTGTCGATATCGCCAAGATGATGAAGACGAGCGGCTACGATTGGCTGTTCATCGACCTCGAGCACGGGCCGATGTCGATCGAGTTCACCGCGAGTCTCGCCGTGGCGGCGCTCGATACCGGCATCTCGCCGATCGTGCGGGTGCCGTTCATGCAGCACGCGATGGCGACCCGCGTCCTCGACTCGGGCGCCCTGGGGGTCGTCATGCCGCATGTCGACACGCCCGAGCAAGCACGCGAGATCGTCGATCACCTGAAGTACCCGCCGATCGGCCATCGCTCCCTCGCCGGCGCGCAAGCGATCTTCGATTTCCGATCGCTTCCGATCGCCGAGATGGCGCAAGCCGCCAATGCCGCTCTTCTCGTCATCCCGATGGTCGAGACGCCGACCGCGATCGCCAATGCCGACGCGATTGCGGCCGTTCCCGGCATCGACGCGCTGTTAATCGGCACAAACGACCTCGCTGCCGAGATGGGGATCCCGGGCGAGTTTGGGCATTCGCGGATCGTCGGTGCGTATGAGAGTGTGATTGCCGCCTGCCGCAGGCACGACAAGTGGCCCGGAATGGGTGGCGTCTACGAGGATGCGCTGCTGGAGAAGTATGTCGGGATGGGCATGCGGCTGGTACTTACCGGCAGCGATGGCGGCTTCATGATGGCCGGTGCCGCGCGCCGCGCGGCACTCGTGCGCGACCGGGGCGGCAAGGCCTGATCGTCCAGACGGGATCGCGTGGGCGAGCAGAAAACGGATAACGGGAGGTTCGATCCATGATCATCGACTGCCACGGCCACTACACGACCGCGCCGCGCCAGCACGAGGGATGGCGGGCCCAGCAGATCGAGGCCTACGCGGCCGCCAAGCCGCCACCGTCGCGTCCGAGGATCACCGACGACGAAATCCGCGCGACCATCGAGGGCGGGCAGCTCAGGCTGCAACGCGAGCGCGGCACCGACCTGACGATCTTCTCTCCGCGGGCTGCCGGCATGGGCCACCATCTCGGCGATGCGACGACCAGTGAAGCATGGGCCAGCGCGTGCAACGAGCTGATCTACCGTGTCTGCTCGCTGTTCCCGAAGAATTTCGTCGGTGTGGCGATGCTGCCGCAAAGCGCGCGCGTCTCGCCACGAAACTGCGTGTCCGAGATCGACCGCTGCGTCAATGAATACGGATTCGTCGGGATTAACCTGAATCCCGACCCGTCCGGCGGGCATTGGCAGGACCCGCCGCTTTCCGACCGCTACTGGTATCCCGTCTACGAGAAGATGACGGAGTATGACGTTCCCGCGATGATCCATGTGAGCGCCGCGTGTAATCCGGCGTATCACACGACGGGCTCGCACTACCTCAACGGTGACACCGTCGGTTTCAACCAGCTGATGACCTCGTCGGTGTTCAAGGATTTCCCGACCATCAAATTCATCATTCCGCACGGCGGGGGCGCGGTTCCCTATCACTGGGGCCGCTATCGCGGACTGGCGCAGGACGCGGGGCTCGGACAGCTAGCCGATCTGGTGTTGGACAACATTTTTTTCGATACCTGTGTCTATCACCTGCCGGGCCAGGAACTGCTGGCGAAGGTGATCCCGGCGGACAATATCCTGTTTGCGTCCGAGATGATCGGCGCGGTCCGCGGCGTCGATCCCCAGACGGGTCACCACTACGACGACACCAAGCGCTACATCGACCAGCTGCCGCTGTCGGCAGAAGACAAGGCAAAGATTTACGAGGGCAATGCCCGTCGCGTCTATGGCCGACTGTCCAGGACGATCGGGGAGAAGTCCTCCACAGCCATCTGAAATGGCGTTTCACGAGCCGATTTTCCGATCCGCGTCACTAGCTAGCGGGGCTTCTTGCACAAGTGAGGAGGCTCTCATCGCTTGCGCAGCAGGAACTCGCGGCCGGCTTTAACCATAGGCACGTCGTCATAGGCAATGATATCCGCGGTTGCGTAGGTCTCGCTCCATAGCTCGGGGAGGTAAGAGCCGGTGCCGATCACGTCGATCGGAGCGTTGGCGGCGGCCAGCATTCGGCATTTTGCGGGCCCGAAGCCGGAGCTGGCAACGATCTTAACAGCCGGAAACCCGGCCTCGTCCAAGGTGCGGCGCAGCAGCCAGATAGCCGCCGCCGATACTCCGGTACCAACCAGGTGACGCAACTCCTCCTCGGTGCGGTAGCCACGGATTGCGTGGGGCGCGTGCTGCTCAAGCACCTCGTAGGAGCGGGTGGGGTCGAGCCCCTCGCAATACCGGCTTCCAGGGGTATCGATGCGCAGGGCGAGCCCGCCGCCCGAGGCAAGCGCGGGGAAACGCTGCGAGACGGTGAGTGCATCGGACAGCTCCTGTCCGAAATAGTCGATCAAGACAGTCAGGGGCTCATCCGGGAAGACCTCGCGGAACATCTCCGCAGCGCGCACGGTCGATCCGGCATAGCCGACCAGCGCGTGCGGCATTGTCCCGCGGCCTCTCTCCTGCCCGAAGAAATGTGCGCTGGCATCGGCGGCACATCCGACAAAACCGACGGCACCGGCCTCGCGTTGCGCTACGGCCGAGCCGACGGCGGCGGCATACGCCATCATCGCCGCCATCTCGGCGCCGGCGCAGTGGCGCGCATCCATAGCAAGAAACGCGACTCTCGGGAGATCGGCGCACATCGCATAGGCGTTGTACGCGGCAACACAGGCAGGGCCGAGCTGTTGCAGCAGCACGGTTTCGAGATCGACGAGATGGAACAGCGAGCCGGTGACGTGGAGGATCGGATCGCCGGCGCCGACCCAAGTACCCTCCGGACGGCTGAGCTCGATCTCGAACTTCTCCCTCCGCGCGGCGGCAATGCGTTTGAGAAACTCGACTGCAAAGCGCGGAGCGCAGATGACCGGCCGGCGCATAAACACGGCGTAACTCGCCGAGCGATCGCCGAAATGACCGACGATCGCTTTGGTCTTGAGAAAATAGCTGTCGGTCTGCGCCGCGAGATCGTCCGCCACGCGGATTACCTCACAAGGCTGCGCCGAGGCGGCTGACGCCATTGACGGCATTGCCCTGCCGCCGCTGCTTCAGGGCCTCGGCGATCTCAAAGGCGAGCTCGAGCGCCTGGCTTGCATTGAGCCGCGGGTCGCAGTGGGTCAGGTAGCGCTCGGCGAGCGAGGTTTCGCTCACTCCCTGAGCGCCGCCGATGCATTCGGTGACGTTTTGCCCGGTCAGCTCGAAATGCACGCCGCCGGCATAGCTTCCCTCCGCGGCATGAATTGCAAAGGCGCCGTGCAACTCATCGAGGATGCGGCCAAAGACGCGGGTCTTGTAGCCGTTCGACGATGTGATCGTGTTGCCGTGCATCGGGTCGCAGCACCACACGACTTCACGGCCTTCGCGCTGGACGGCCCGGATAAGGTACGGCAGCCGCGCCTCGACCTTGTCGGCTCCCATACGGGTGATCAGCGTCAGCCTTCCGGGCTCGTTGCGGGCATTGAGCCGGTCGACGAGGCGGAGAAGATCATCGGGCTCGAGGGTCGGTCCGCATTTCATTCCGATCGGGTTCTTGATACCGCGGAGGAACTCCGCGTGAGCACCGTCGACCTGACGGGTGCGGTCGCCGAGCCAGACGAGATGCGCCGAGCAGTCGTACCAATCGCCGGTCGTCGAATCAATCCGGGTGAGCGCTTCTTCATACGAAAGGAACAAAGCTTCGTGGGACGTATAGAACTCGGTCTCGCGTATCTGCGGCGTCGTCTCGGAGGTCAGGCCGCAAGCCTCCATGAAATTGAGGGTCTCGGTCAGGCGATCGGCTAGCGCACGGTAGCGCTCACCCTGCGGGGAGTCGGCGACAAAGTCCTGGTTCCACGCATGCACGCGGTGGAGGTCGGCGTAGCCGCCTTGCGAGAAAGCGCGCAGCAGGTTCAGCGTAGCGGCCGATTGACTGTAGGCCTGCACCATGCGCTGCGGATCGGGCTCGCGCGCAGCGGCATCGAATTCCAGGCTATTGATGATATCGCCCCGGTAGGAGGGCAGGGTCCGGCCGTCCTGCGTTTCGGTGTCGGAGGAACGCGGCTTGGCGAACTGGCCGGCGAACCGGCCGACTTTGACGACCGGGCATCCCGCGCCAAAGGTCAGCACAACCGCCATCTGCAGCAGCACCTTGAACATGTCGCGAATATTGTTCGGGTGGAATTCGGCGAAGCTCTCCGCGCAGTCTCCGCCTTGCAGCAGAAAAGCTTTGCCTGCCGCTACCGCAGCGAGGCGTTCCTTGAGGCGCCGCGCCTCGCCGGCAAAAACGAGCGGCGGAAAGCGGTGCAGTGTCTCCTCGACGCGGGTGAGCGCCGCCTCGTCGGGATACCCCGGAACCTGCCGGATCGGCAGGCCGCGCCAGCTGTCGGGAGACCAGGTTTCGCTCATATCACGGCACCTCCGGACGGCCTTGTCGCGCATTGGGGCCTGATTTGGTCATATGTCACCTCCTGAGCTTGGAGGCCGCTCGACCATCGGCGACATTCGGATCAGCAAGGGGCATGACACGCGAAAGCCGCCTCGGTCGGGCGGCTTCGGAAAAAACGCGCAGGCGCGATCCTAGGCCGCCGCTCTGTACCAGCGGTAGCAAAATCGCGCGGTCGGGCCGGGACCACCTATAGCCTTGGATTCGCCCATCGACTCACGCTAACCGCAAGCCGTGCCGGACGCAAGCGCCTTGTACCTGTACCGGCGCGCCAAAGCACCGTGGGAGCCCGGTCTAATCCGCCGCCAACTTTGCCGGGCGGACAAGCTTTTCGCGCATCGTCACGAATTCCTCCGCCGCGCTCGGGTGAATGCCGACGGTCTGGTCGAACATCCGCTTCGAGGCGCCGCATTTCACTGCGATCGCCAGCCCCTGCATGATCTCCGGAGCGTCGGGACCGAGCATGTGGCAGCCGAGCACGCGGTCGCTGCGGGCATCGACGACGAGCTTCATCAACGTGCGCTCCTCGCGTCCGGACAGAGTGTTTTTCATCGCCTTGAAGCGGGCGAGGTAGATATCGACCTCGCCATATTGCCTGCGCGCCTGTTCCTCGTTCAGGCCGACGGCACCGACGGGCGGCTGGCTGAACACGGCCGAGGGTACGTTGGCGTGATCCATCTTGATCGGGTTGTCGTTGAACAGGGTTTCGGCGACGGCGCGGCCTTCGGCGATCGCAACGGGGGTCAGATTGATGCGATCGGTGACATCACCGACCGCATAGATGCTCGGGATGTTGCTGCACGACCATTCGTCGACGACGACAGCGCCGTTGTCGTTCGTCTCGACGCCGACTTCCGCGAGGCCGAGCCCATTCGTATTCGGCTTCCGGCCGGTTGCGTACATCACGACATCGGCGGAGAACTCATGGCCGATGGTCGTGAAGACCGAGTAGCCGTGGGCCCGTTTCTCGATCCGTGCGACCTGAGTGCGCGCGTGGATCTCGATGCCGCGCCCACGCATCTCTTGCCCGAGCGCGACGCGGATGTCGTCGTCGAAGCCGTAGAGCAACTCGTCGCGGCGGATCATCTCGACGACCTCGGAACCGAACCCGTTGAAGATCCCGGCGAATTCGACGGCGATATAACCGCCGCCGACGATGACGATGCGGCGCGGCAGAACCGGCAAGTCAAGCGCCTCGTTGGACGAGATCACATGTTCGATACCCGGAATATCCGGGACCGTCGGGTGCGACCCGCTGGCGATCAGGATCTTTTCGGCGGTGTAGGCGCGGCCATTGATCTCGACGGTGTGCGGGTCGACCACGACGCCCCTTCCTTCGATCAGCTCGACCCCGCTGTTCTTCAGCATAGTTCGATAGATCTGCGAGAGGCGCTCGATCTCCCGGTCCTTGGCCTCGATAAGGGCTGGCCAGTCGAAGCTCGGCGTCGGGACCGTCCATCCGAAACCGGCGGAATCGGCAAACGCGTCGGCGAATTGCGCGCCATAGACCAGGAGCTTCTTCGGCACGCAGCCGCGGATCACGCAGGTGCCGCCGACCCGGCTGTCCTCGCAGATCGCAACGCGCGCGCCGTAGCCGCCGGCGCGCCGTGAACTCGCGACACCGCCCGACCCGGCTCCGATCGTAAACATCTCGAAATCATAGCGAGGCATCGCGATTCCACTCCGTCAGGACAGGTCCGTTGCGCCTCTGGTTGTCACAACATGGCTTCTCCCGCAAGCTTCACCAGACTGTCTCAAGCGGATTCGGCAACCGGACCCAGGTAGCTTGCACTGTTGCCGTATCGACCTGCATTGTTGATTAACGCATGAGAGGCCGCCGCCGCGACTACCCGAAACGAACCTGTGCGCCCTGCCCGATGGAGCCCTTGCGATGGCCACGCCCGCAGCGGCTGGTGATGTGCGTCCGACATCCCAGCCAATAGCCGTGCCAATGACCCGCGCGGCGATCTTCCTTGTCGTGACAGTCAATCCCGGCGAAGGCAACAGCGCTGCGGTGCGATCGCTGTGCGCCGACCTTGCCGCCCTGCTGCGGGCAGTCGGGTTTCGCGAGCCGGGCGAACATCTCAGCTGTGTGATGGGATTCGGGTCGGACGCGTGGGACCGCCTCTTCGGCGAACCGCGGCCGGCCGAGCTGCATCGGTTTCGCGAGATCCGCACAGGATCGCGCCATGCGCCCGCTACTCCGGGTGATCTGCTGTTCCACATCCGCGCCGAACGCATGGACCTTTGTTTCGAACTGGCGACCCAGATGATGGCGCGGCTGGCAGGCGCCGTGACAGCCGTGGATGAGGTGCACGGCTTCCGTTACTTCGACAGCCGAGACCTGCTTGGTTTCGTCGACGGCACGGAGAACCCCACGGGGCGGGAGGCAGTCGAGGCAACCCTGATCGGCGAGGAGGAGGCGGCCTTCGCCGGCGGCAGCTATGTTGTCGTGCAGAAATACCTGCACGATGCGGCGCGATGGAACGCGCTGCCCACCGATACGCAGGAACGCATTATCGGCCGCACCAAGCTGACCGATATCGAGCTCGACGACGCCGTGAAACCGAGCTGGGCGCACAGCGCGTTGACCACGATCGAGGAGGACGGCAGGGAGATCAAGATCGTGCGCGACAACATGCCGTTCGGCCAGGCCGGTCAGGGAGAGTTCGGCACCTATTTCATCGGCTACAGCCGCTCACCGCGCACGATCGAGCAGATGCTGGAGAACATGTTCATCGGCCGGCCGCCGGGCAATTATGATCGGCTTCTCGATTTCAGCCGGGCGGTTACCGGCAATCTTTTCTTTGCGCCCTCGGCGGCGTTCCTTGACGAGGTCGAGGCCGACGCAGCCCCCCCGGCACAACCCGCCGCCGAGCCTGCGCCCGAGCCTCCTGAGCCCATTGTGTCGATGCCCC
>JAFMSA010000546.1 GCA_017353855.1 Alphaproteobacteria bacterium | reverse complement strand
GCGCCGGTCGATCGCGATACGATCTTCCAGCAGACCGGCTGGTATCGCGCGCCGGACATGAACTGGAAATTCGTCATTCCTGACCGCGACGCGAATCTCAGACATGGCAATCTGATATCCGGCACGATTCAATCCGGCCCGAAGGCCGGACAACAGGTCGTCGCACCCAAGCCGGGACTGCGATTGGAGGACGTGCTTTTCCACCCGACGCTCTTCCGCAGCTACCCGTATCTGCGCAACGTCAAGCTCGATCTGTTGCCGCAGGACAAGTGGGGCACATCGGCCGGCGGCTACGAGCGCAGCACCGGCACGATTTATCTGGCTCCGCTGGCCGAGAGCGAATTGCTGCCAACCCTGTTGCACGAAACACAGCACGTCATTCAGAACGCCGAAGGTTTTGCGCGCGGTGGCTCTCCCCGGGAATTTCTCAGGCCGGATTGGGGCAGTGATTTTGCCACGGTCCAGGCACAGATGAACGCGATCCGCCAGACGATCCAATCGATCGGCGTCGATCCTGCTGAAGTCGCGGCGGTTCACGGTATAACGGGCGCGCCCGTCACGGCCATTACGCCACAAATGCAGAAGAACGCCTCGAAAGTGCCGCCTTTTGTCATTCAGAAAATGAAAGACGCGACGAACAAGTGGAACCAACTGGCGCAGGAGCGCCGGGCGGCCATACAGACTTATCTTAATCTCGGCGGCGAGGTCGAATCCCGGGTCGTCGAGCGCATGCTGCACAATCGCAATTGGGACCAGCCTCCCTGGCAGGCCGGTGAGATGCTACTCCAAGGCGGCGGGGCTCAACCTATCCCCTACACGCCGGAAAGCCAGCAGGACATCCGCTTCCGGCCGCAGACCGTGCCGCAGCCCTAATCGTCTTCCATTGTCAGAAGCAGCGTCTTGTAAAACTGCTCGGCGGCATAACGCGGCTCCTCGCAAGCCTCGGGAATGATATTGGCAAGCGCCAGACCCATGACCCCGATAGCTTCGCGCGCCGAAAGTCCCTGCTCTCCAAGCCAATTGACGAGCCTAGCCGTAATCTCCCGCAAATCTTCGGGCTTTTGTAATATCATGTCGCTCTCCTGGCCCGGTAAATCTGGGCCGGCGTGTCGTCGAACAATGTGTCGCCGCGATCGGGGATCAGCCACCCCTGATCGACGAGCCGATGGAACTGCCGGGAGCCGGTCGGATCGCTATGGGTTTTCCGCAGGCTCATCGGCTCGCCATTTTCGTATGCATAATGCGGCTCGCCCTCGACATAGGTCACAATGCAATAGCCGGCCGCGACCCGCCGCAACATCGCGGTCTCGTGCGGGGTCGGCAGGATCGGTTTTGGGGCGATGCCCCGGGCCTCATTACCCTTCGTGGTTTTGAGAGCGTGCCCGGGGTTCGCCATTTTTGGGGTTCCGTTTAAACGGTTTGAGACTGCCTGTTTAAACGCATTTCATGCGCTTCCAGCTTTCTTAGAGTTGATTCGTAGAGAAGCGGCGCGGCCTTACTGAACTCGTGGCCAGCCAATGCGATCCGCATCTCAGCGATGTCCTTGGCGTCTAATGTGCCGTAATTTGCCGATATTTCTTCCTCGAAGACGCGCCATCTTTCGTATTCCTCCTCCGACAATGGCTTTGTGGTCGGCGCGGCGGCCCCGCTATTGCCGGTCTTCGGGCGGTCTACTGGCTGGGCCACTGGGTCACGATCACCACCAGCAGGAGGACCAGCGCGATCGTCCCAATCGACAGGCATGTCAGGGACGTCATTGGAGGTATCCTCCGGTGAGTTCCAGTGGCGCGGGGTGGACATGTCCTCTATCGGGTTCCAGTGACGCGGGTCTTCCTCGGAGAGCTCGGGTTCCCGCTGCGGAGGAGGAGCCGCACGCCGCGTCGTCGCCTCTTCGAGGATGCGGCTTGTGCTCTGTCCCGGCGGCGGCACGATTTTGCCGCGCTCACCCGGCAACGGCATCTCCTGAGAGATCTCCTGCGGCTTCTCCATGCCCGGCAGCATGCCCGGCGTGGCGACCGTGGGATTGCGTCGCGCGAACACCGGGATCTTTTCTCTGGCGATCCACCCGACCACGTCGATGACCGGCGAGTAAAACGTCCGGCCTAACGATTGGATCGTCACCGGCCTTTTATCGAGGAACAAAATAACCGGCTGAAGACCCTGCGAGGCCTCCTTGAACGTGCGTATGCGGTCCCACAATTCATCGATTGTGCGAACGAGCATCGCCGCGTTGGTTTCGAGCCTGAGCTCGCCGAAATCCGGGTTCCAGACCCAGCAACCCAACGCCTTTTTGTAATCCGGGTCATTCGGCCAGGGCGGCGGGTTCGAGCCGACCGGGGTCAGCCGCATATCATACGCGCCGATGCGGATCATCCCGTAACCGCGCTCGCGGGTTGCAAAGTCGAGTGCGAATTTGGCTTGGTTTGTGCCGAGCCGGATCGGGTTGAGCTCGCGCTCGCCAAGGGCGCTGTTCCAGATCTGCACCCCCAGCTCGCCGCGCTCGGCCTGCCAGCGCAGAGGTGTGGGAAAACTACCGTGAAGGTCGCTGAGATCACTCATTTGGTTGGTTCCTTTGATTTAGGTTCAGTCAGTTAAGATGCGCGGAAACTCCTGTCGGACGCCAGCGCGCAAGGCGTTTGATCCGAATCAGGAGCTCCACTAACCCCGGAAGTGGCCCTAGGGATAGACTCCGGGGATTCCGTTCAATCAAGGATCGTATCCTTGGTTGCTTTCAACAGAAAGCGCCGTGCCGGGGATCTCGCGGCGACCGTGTACTCTTTGCGGCCGTTATCGAGCCGCCACGATACGAGCGGCACGCCGGCCGCGTTGACGAGCACGTCGCCGCGATCGGCGAGTGCGCGCAGGCAGACCGCCCGGGCCTCGGTCTCGGCGATCTCCAGATATTTGATCTGATCGCGCACCTCGATCATCCGCCGAACCGCCTCGATCTCCTCGCGGCCGGCGAGGACCGCGTCCTCGGCCGCCGCGCGGCCCCACCGCTTGATCATGTCACCTAGCGTGACCGGCTCGGGCGGCTCACGACGCACGACCAATTCCCAAAATGCGCGTTCCGCTTCGATGATTTCTTCAGCGAACCTCGCATCGTAGGGCACCTCGAAGATGCGGAAATCGTTTCCGCCGATCAGAGCCGCGACACTCGCGACCTCGCGGCCGGTCACGATGAGGTAGTGCTGCACCTGCACAAGGTAATGTAGCGGGATCTCGTTCGACCCGCTCTCACCCCACCCGCGCGGCGAGCGGGCGGTCTTGATCTCGACGATGCGACGCGGATCGTCGATGTCGATGCCGTCCAAATGCGCGATCATGAACGGGTATTCGGGGTGCCGTAGCATATCCGTGGGCTTGACGACCCGCTTGCCGGTGCGACGGCGAAATTCATCGCACAGGATGGGCTCCATCAGGTTGCCCCAATAGCGGATTTCCTCGACCTCGGGCGGCACCGGGATCGGCTCGGTCACCAATCCGGTCTTTTCGAGCCACAAATCGTGCCGGCTCTGCCACGGGTTGCACCCGAGCGCGATCGAGGATTGCGAGCCGCCGATGCCGGTCAGATGCTCGGCGGCGAGATCAGGCATCGTCACTTTGAACGGCGGTATTGAAGGCACGGCACAATGCTGTGACCGCCACACCCAACGAGGCCAACCGTTCACCCATATTGTCTGGCTTCATACCGGCTGCGAGACCGGCCGCCGCCGCAAGTGCCGCAACCATTTCATCCCCGTCGAGGAGAT
>JAFMSA010000545.1 GCA_017353855.1 Alphaproteobacteria bacterium | reverse complement strand
TGGATACTTCGCCAGGCGGACGATCGCGCGCGCCTCTTCGGCGGTTTCCACCTCCGACACCTGGATGCCCATGATGCCCTGATCCAGAATGCCGGGGATTAGGTGCGCGAATGACTTGTGGATCCGAACGATGGCCGTGACGTTTGTGGCCTGGAACCAGCTCGCCAGACTCGCGATCGTTTCCACGTCGAACGCTCCGTGTTCGTGATCGATCGCGCAGTAATCGAAGCCGGCCTCCTCGATGATCCAGGGAACGCCGCGTGATGCGAACTCCTTGAGCCCGGTGCCTAGCGCCGCCCGTCCTTCGCGCACTGCCCGCCGTATGCCGTTTTCTTTCATGACCCGCTCCAGGCCTCCTTCAAACTAGACTTTGTAAGATGGGTCCAGCCGTTCGAGCCATTCCGCGGCGCCCACCTAAATCGCGATCGATCCCCGGTTAGCGACGACACGCTCATGACACAGCCTCCCGGATGGCTATTCCGCTGCTGCTAGCATTTTTAGCTCTTCTGCCGCCGATAGGATCGGTACGCCTTCTATTGATCTCGACGGCTGCCCATCGACGCCGACCAGCGGCTTGCCGACCAGCGTCACCCGGTAGAGCTGGCGCTCGAAATCGGATTCGAAAATGTCGGTCGGCGCGAGGTGCACCGTCGAGCGATTGTCCCAAAACGCGATGTCGCCCTCGTTCCACTTGAAGCGCACGGTGTATTCCGGGCGCGTGATGTGCTCCCAAAGGATTTCGAGGATTTTCTGGCTTTCGCGCGGCGTCAGCCCGACGATCGATTTGAGGAATGACGGGCTGACATACAGGATGCGCTCGCCGGTCTCGGCATGCACGGTCACGATCGGGTGCTCGCTTTCAAGGGCGCGCCGCTTCACACGATCGTTGTACTCGTCGCTGTGGTTAGTCTCGCCGCGATTGCCGAATTGATGGATGCCGCGCAGCCCATCGACAAAGGCGCGCATGGTCGGCGACAATGCCATATAGGCGGCGTTCAAGTTAGTCCAGAACGTGTCGCCGCCGTAGGGCGGGATCGTCACGCCGCGCAGGATCGAGGCCATCGGCGGGTTAACCGCGGCGGTGATGTCGGCGTGCCAGCCGGTCCACGGCGTCACCATTTGCGCCTTGCGGTTTTCGTTGGCGAGCCGGTTCTTGGCGACCGAATAGATTTCGGGATAGTCGTCGAGATGGCCGAGCACGGCGTGACCGATCGTCGGCTCGCCGAATTGCCGCGCCATCGCGACGTGCTGCGCATGGTCGAGATGCTGGTTGCGAAAGAAGACGACCTTCCATTTCAGGAAGGCGTCGCGCACCTCCTTCACCTGCTGCTGCGGCAACGGCTTGGTCAGATCGACACCGCGGATTTCCGCACCGATGTGCAGGGTCAGCGGAACGATTTCGATGCTTCGCGGCGTCTGTTGGGATAGCGACATCTTTTGTCTCCTCTACTCGAGGCGGGCGGGGCGTTTGGTGGATCCAATCAACCTACTTGTGCACAATAGGGGAAGGCTAGAACAGGTAACAGACAGAGCGCCATGTCGGGCTGTTGAGAAACGGCTCAAGTTCGTCGGAACCACTTTCGTGCCTTGGAACCCACGCGCGGACCTTTAAACCGAGCGACTGCAACACGGTCGCCGGCGCCTTTGCCATCGTGCTGAAACCAAGGAATTCGACACGCTTTGTTCGGGCCGCACAATCGTTGTGCGACGCCACTCGCGGGGTCCGAGCCGTTTGATACCCGGGCATGTCGCGATGCAAACGAAGATTATGCTGATGACGTAATCCGTCATTATGGGATCGCCGCCGGGCGGCTCGATCTTGCAGAGCGGCGCATTTGGCAGCTTTGGTGGTTGACAAAGGACCCTACCCCGGCAGAGCGGCTGATCATGGCTTTTAAATTCGGAAAGGACCGGAGGGAATCGAAGTCGAGATGCATAAAGAGAGATATTCGACATCCGCCCGGTTTACGGCATCAGGCCAAATTCGGATCTCCAGATCAGGAAGCTGTTCACCGAACGTGTCGCGCCACGCCCTGGCGTTGCCGATATGCTTGTCGAGGTCAACGATGAGCAGCACCGTCGCTGGTTCCTGAGCTGTTCCGTCAGATTGTGGCGCGACCGAATCGTCGCGCTACCACTTGTAGACTTCCTGCAACGTTCCTCCCATGAGCGCTGCCTTGTCATTCTCGGACAGGCGTTTCGTGTCGCGGAACGGCGCGACCCCCTGCTCATAGGTCAGCATGCCGATCGTCCGCGTCCAGTCGGTGCCCCACATGCAACGATCCAATCCGAACGCATCGATGACCCGCAGTACCGGCTCCCAGATATCGTCGTATGGGAACGGTTGGTGCGACATCGTGCAGGCGCCGCTGATCTTCACCCTTACGTTCTCGTACTGAGCCAAGGCGAGCAGCTTGGGAAGATCGGCCCAAACGTCGGCGGGGACCGGCGGGCGAGCAGGCTGCAGCAGGCCGAGATGGTCGATAACGATGACCGTACCGCGGTGTCGCTGGATGTGCGGCAGCCCTTTATCCAGGATGCCCCAGCAAAGTAAATTGACAGGCAAACCATGTTTCTCGGCGGCAGTGAAAGCGCGGTTCAAACCTGGGTGGTCCGCGTCCATCGGCAGGCCGTCGCGCATTCGTATGCGAATGCCGCGTGCGCCTGGCGTCGCCGCCCATTTCGCCACCACTTCGTCAACCGCTGGATTGGTCGCGTCGATCGGCGTCACAACCCGAAACTTATCCGGATAGGTGTTGTAAACCTCGATGGCGTAGCTCGGATCGTATTCATAGGCGCTGAACGACGAGACCATGATCGCACCGTCGACGCCGACACTGTTCATCGCAGCGACCATCTCTTCGCCTGTGGCGGAGTCGAGTCCGTGCGAGGGACTGGCCCACGGCCGGCCGGGGTGATTCCGATCGAAGGGATGAACCTGAACGTCGATGACTGGCATGGCCGTCCTCCTGCTTGTTCGACCAATTGTCCGCCATCGTGACCGGTTTGCACAGAGTGATGAGCGCGGTAACGGGCGGAGCGCGGATGGAGAACATCTGGATGGAGGGCGAGAGCATCGAGGCTCGAACGCTGGCTTCCTCCCTGGCCATCACCTTGGCTCGGGACACCCGAGACAGTCAGACCGTTCGGCAGCCGCCGTCCGCCAACCGGACACCAGGAACGAGACGATCTCTCAGCACGTCGTGTCGCACCCCCCAAAAAAAAACGGCATGGTTTGTGCCCTCCATGAGCATGTCACCGATCCACTCGGCTTTGCGCGACCTCGCAACTGCATGAGATCCGGCGGACGTCTCTGTGTCGTGGTCCGAGCCGAGATTGGCAATAACCAAGATTCCGAATTTCGTGCTGAATGCGCCGCCGCATGACCTCAGCTGGTCGAACGAGGATGCGTTGCAGGTGCTAGCCGACCGTCTCGACCTGCTGACAGAGGCGATTGAGCCGTACCCTTCTCCTATGACGCCATCATCTACTGGATGCGACGTTGCGCGCCCAAGCTGATCGGGAACCGGTACTTTCGAGCCCATTGGATCTGGTACGGCGCACTTGCTTGGAGCAGGCTCTTCGGCTGGGCCTGGGATATGTGTTCCGTCTCCCAACGCCGGGCAAGCCTTCGACCCGGTTGCTAGTCGCGCGGAAACCGGGTTGATTTCGGGCCAGTCACTCCGTGGCGGTGAATCACCTGCAGCAAATTGGGGCGATGGCTAGCTGCTGGGACCCTGATCTTCCGGACATC
>JAFMSA010000086.1 GCA_017353855.1 Alphaproteobacteria bacterium | reverse complement strand
CTCGCGTGTGATCTCGGGCGCCATCTGCTCGAGCATCGAAACCAACGTTTCGAGGCTCTTTTCCAACCCGGATTTGCGCGCGGGATCGGTCTCGGCATCCATCTGCCGCTGCAGCTGCTCGGCGGCCGCCATCCGCTGATGCGAGAGTTCCTGGATCGCATCGGCCTCGCGCTTCTCCTTCTCGTAACTCTGGCGTGCCAACGCGACCTCGCGACCGAGCTCGTCGAGCCGCTGCTCCATTGTCCGCAGCTCGGCCTCACTGGCCGATTTAGGGTCCCAACGGACCAGCGCCTCGACGCCGGCAGCCGCGGCTTTGTCAAATTTCACGCCCACCAGATTCTTCATGAACGCCAGCATCTTGCTCGCTCCTCCTCTGCCGGATCAGTTTGGCACCATTGCCGCCGCGTTAAGGAGCGCGACGGCGATCTGTGCGCCCGCCAGTGTGATCGCCGCGGCGACATTGCCGCTCTCGATCATGCCGCGAAAATTGCGCATCCCCAGGGATACGATTCCGAGCGTCAGCAGCTGCAGGATCAACGCCACCACGCCCCAGACGAGGATATCCAGCAACGTGCCGCTGGTCGCCAGCATCGCCGCCAGAGGGATCGCCAGCGCGAGGATCGCGCCCGCCAGCACCGTGCCGGCCGCCGCATTGCCGTCGGCCAGCATTTCCCGCTCGCGAAAGGGTGTGAGCCTCGTGTAGACCGTCACGCCGAGGGCCAGCAGCACCGCACACGCGATGACCTGTACGAGCAACATCGGCAGCCCATGCGCAAGGGCGTCGAAAACCGCGGCGGACGATCCGGGTTGGGCAGGGTTCATTAGGGTTCCCTCCGCGCGTGTTGTTCAGCAGGACAGCGGCACGGCGGGAAGTGTGAGCATCGCGGAGTTGATGTCTATGCCCGCGTAGACCTCGATCCACGCCTCGTCAGCCCTCTCGACCGCGCAGACCAGCACATACTCCGTCGCCGGCGCGGGTGGTGCCGCGCCCGTGTGCGCAGCATACAGCATAGCCTCGAGTTTTCGCTCTATCTCGCCATTCACATCCTGCACCGTCTCGAGCTGCTGGCGCGGCGGCACCCTCGCGCTGCCCGGCGCCCAGATACGGTCGTACAATTTGCCGTCCTTGGTCTGAAACTGTGGCCAGCCGATCATTCCTTGGGCGGGATCGAGCCAAAATCCCCATTCGTCCTGACTGGCGGGCGTAACCTGATCGAGCAGGCTGAAATACCGACACTCGTCCGGTGTGCCGTTCGCCCCGAGATGCAGCATAAAAAAGGACTGGCGACCCGGCAGATACAGCCGGTGCAACACCACCGCGCGATCAGTAAGCATCCCCACCGCCTCGACGCTGACCATTGCGCCGGCTTCCGGTGGCTTAACCTTGGTTACTCCCGCAGCGAGCAGGAAAGGTGAGGGGTCGACCGGGAATGTCATACCGACGCGAAATCGGCTCGACTCGCTGCCCGACAGTCCCCAAGGTACGGGTCCTCCGAAGCGGCCGCGCGCCGTCGTTCCAGTCGGGCCGGCGACGGCCGCTGCGCGGCGACGCAGCATCCACAGCCCGATAAAAAGTGCGCTTCCGGCAAAAACAAAAAACACGAGGCCCGATCCATCTTCGTCGGGCGGTGCTGTCCGCGGCCTTGCCGGGTGACCTTGCGCCATCAATTTGTCCAGCTCGGCCAATTTCTGCGCGACGGCAGGATCGCTCTGCGCTTTGCGGTCCGCTTCCGCGCGCCAATCTGCATAACGGGGATCATCGCGGTAATCCTGGAAATACGACACGCTCTGCGGCCGTGACAGAGAGTTGAGCAGCGACCAGCCGAGGATCGCGTCAAACGCGCCCAAGCCAGGCCTTCCGGCGTAGCCGGGTGCATAGGCTCCCCCACCCCAGCCGGTTGCCGGATGGCGCCGCGGCAGTGGCGCCGTGCCCCACGAGTCGTTGTCCCAACCCACGGACGGACGGCGCGTCGACGGCAGCGCAGTGGGCGCGGACCGCGTTTGGGCCGCGCGATAGTCCCGCAGTGCCTGGCTTGCAGACTGGCGCGATATAGCGCGATCGCCGCCGCGCGAGTAGTCCAGGCCGAAGCCGCCACCGAACGGGGACCCTGAGAGCCCGCCTAACCCCCCGTTCCCTATAGCCGGACGGCGACCAAGGCCACTGAAGCCGCCGTACCCGCCAGGGCGGGTATAGCCGCCGCTGGTCTGCGCAGCAGCCGGCGACGAGACAGCCCAAATCCCGCTGAGGGGCGCAAGCCACGGCGCTACCGAGCCTCCCGACTGCGCCCCCGCCGCAATCGCCAGGTACACGAGGAGGAGGCGCAGCCTGCGTCTCAGGCTCGGATCCCGCATCGTTGCTTCTCACCTGCTCCGGGAGTCCACGGACCAAGCCTCAAGCCGATTTTCGAGCCTGCCGGCTCGTGCTTTATGCGAGAGCGGTGTGGGAACCCGCCCACTGTCCACCGGCCAGAACTCGCTCCGATCCGACTTTGAGGGAACCCTTTGGCAACGGCTTCCACGATCAGGACGTCGGTACAAGGTCCGGGGCAACTCAGCGTGTCCTTCGTGAGCCCGGCCACCAGAGCCTGCCGAGGATTTTGGGCCTTGGATTGCGTGGGGTGCGACATCCCTCCTTTTCTGCTGTTTTCTCCTTCTTCCGAGAACCCGAAGTCTCGTCTGCTGCTCGCACGGCATGCCGCCGACGGCGCAAAATCGCGCGGGCTCGGTCGATCAGCCCAAGGGCGTGACGCGTGAGCCGATCGAATTCGCGCGGATCGCTCTGACGAACGGCACTCTGCAATGCCGCAACCGCAGCGCCCCGGAGATCAGCCGGGTCTTCTGTTTCGCCTTCCGGCTCAAGGTTCGTCATGCCACACCGATCACGATGATTGTCCCCACCGATAAGCACTTACATCAGCCCTTGCTTGCGTCGCCTTGCGGTTTCGTTTTCAGATTCTTGCGGAGTTGCCGGTTCAGATTCTTGCGGATTTGCCGGGGCCGGACCGTGTCACGCGCCTTGTGACCGAAGATTCTCGGGCAATATCCTTCACGGCGAATGATCTTGCCGAGGGACTTCCCGCCGACGACCAACAGACTGACGACGCGTCGGGCCTGCCCGAAGGCAGCACCGTGGTGGTCGATCGCGGGATGTCCTCGGATGAAAACATCGCCGAGATTAAAGCCCGCAAACTGCATTACCTGGTCGCCAGCCGTCAGCCCGAGCGGACCCGCTGGCTCGCCGAATTCGAAGATCCCGAAGGGTTCACCGAAGTCCGGCGTCAACCCTCGCCGCGCAACCCGGGACAGAAGAAGACCCACATTGAGGTCAAAACGCAGTGCGCTGGGGAGGTCACTTATGTGCTCTGCCGCAGTGAGCAGCGCACTGACAAGGACCGCGCCATCCGCACCAAACAGGAAGGCCGCCTGCTCGCCGATCTCGACAGGCTCAGCCGGCGCGTCAGCGCCGGCCGGCTCAAACGTCCGGGAAAAATCGCCGAGGCAATCGGCCGGCTCAAGGAACGTTACCCGCGGGTCGCCCGCTATTACGAACTTGCCGTCGATCCCGAAACGGCTCAATTCAGCGCCACCCTCAAGGAGGACGAACGCGCCAAGGCCGCCCAACTCGACGGCTGTTATCTGATCAAGACCGACCGCCACGATCTCTCAGCCGATGATTGCTGGCGGATCTACGCGCTGCTCACCCGCGCCGAAGACACCTTCCGCGACATAAAAACGCCGCTCGCCGAGCGTCCCATCTACCATCAGAAGGAACGCCGCGTCGACACCCACATCTTCTTGTGCGTGCTGGCAACTAAGGCAATCGATACGCCTTTCTATGCCGATTGAAGGCGCGTTGTGTTCACGAGCTCGCTGCTGGATTCATCGATATCCTCCTCGCGGATACGCTGAATACCACTCTCGCAGCATAGATCACTAGCCGTTTGCCGATCGGCGGCCGATCGAGCTCGCGCCCACCAAACGGGCTGTCCTGTGAGCGGCCGTAGCGAGCGCCGTTTCATGAAACGATCTTTGACATTGCCCGTACTGGTCGGCGTCGCCTGCCTGAGCCGTTATCACTTCAGGCGCTCTTTCAGGCAGCCCGTCGAGGTTGGACTTCACCGCTACACCCATGCAACGCCGGCTCGAGGGCCGAAGATGTTGATGCGTCACGTCAATCCGCCTCTAGCCTGGGTTGCACAGGAGGATTTGCCGACCAGAGCCATCTGAAATCGATATTCCGCTGCGAGCTGGGAACGGCGCAACACCCGCCGCTTTCTCGGCGGTGGCTTGATCGGACAAGAGTTGGCGAAGATAATCACCATCTCCGAAAGGAGTGGATCGTCAAAAGTGTCTGTGGCTCGCAATGTACTGCACCGCCGCGTATTCTTCCGGAGGCGCAATCGGCGTAGCTCTCGGGATGCTGCAGGATCTGGTATAGTGACCATTCGGCAGGTCGCTCCATAACTTTCTGCCGCGTGGTCGAAAGTCAATGTCCTACATCGCAGCCGGTATTGCCGAGCCGGCCCGTGGTCGCTTCGCTTTGCGTCGCAATTATCCTGAGCCGATCAGAATAAGGATTTGCGCTGCGTCAGGCAGGCAATTCCGCAACGATTTAAAAGGCAATCCTGCAAGAAGGTTTAATTGGCGCATTCTGGGAATGCCTGCCAGACCCCTCATTTGAATTGAAAGGTTTTGCCCCGACCTGTCCGTCTGTCCCACACCACTGCGCAGTGTACGAGCTCGGACACTCTGATCCGAGGCGTCACAGAGGCGATAAGATTTGGTCTTCTTGATGGATCCGGCTTGAGCTCGGGAACCTGCAAAGCACTAATCTTGTCGAGGACGCGCCACACGACGCGACGTGGCCAGGTCGGCGTCCGTCCGAAAGCCAGGGGCGAAGCGAAACCGGCTATAAAGCCGCAGCACGAAACTGACCGGGTGTAACCCCGGTCTCGCGGTGAAAGACGGAAGTCAGATGGCTCTGGTCGGCGAAACCGGTCTCCCGTGCAATCCCGGCAAGTGGCTGATTGGTCCGGCGCAGCAAAGCCTTCGCCCGCTCGATGCGGCGCTGGATAACATAACGGTGTACCCCAACGCCTGTCGCTCGCTTGAACGAGCGGCTGAAATGGTAAGGGCTCAGACAGGCTACCTCGGCCATTTCGCTCAATGTCAGCGCATTGTCAAGATGCGCCTCTATATAGTCGCGCACCCGTTGCACTCGCCCGGGAGATAGCCCGTTCGCAATTGCCAGTCCGATCTCCGACGGATCACCGCAGATGCGCATAATCTGCAGTGCGAGCGCCGTACTGAGAGCATCGGCGAGAATACGGTCTAGCACCCCCCCTTCGATCTCATCGGCAATGGTCGATGCGAGCCGCGAGATCAGCGGGTCGCAGAGATCGTAGCGCGGCGCGAGACAGATGAGACCTCCCCGTACCAATTCCGAGGCGAGATCGGCGTAAATATCTCGAGTTTGTAGTATCTCTATATACCGGCCAGCTGTTAAATTGCATCGTAAAGTGGTATCAGGCGGACAAAACATGAAATTTCCGCGCAATAGTTCACAATTCCATTCTGGCCTCTCGTCGTCTTGAATAGTCCCTTGAAAATCTGTCAAAAAATACGTCAGCCGATAGTGATCGCTCCGGCAAGTCGTCTCACCTGCCGCTCGGCTTACGACAGCAACAGACATCGAGCCCCAGTTTCGTCTTTTCTCGATCCGGACACGCGGACAACTCCAGCGCGTGCTATCCGAACCGACGGCCCTGACGCTTGCCGCTGCGGCCAGTTCGCTGATCGGATATAGCGTGGGCTCCGTCATGCCTCCATCCTTCTGGCTCACATAATCGGAGGAGACACCCACCCCCAGTGTCATTCCGTATACGCGAACGACCGAGCTAAAGCCGTCTCGGCGTGACAAAACGCCGCTACTCGTTAGGGGGGTAAACCTTGTTTACCTTGGGCATCTGATATACAGGAATATGGTTAACATTGGAACCGGCTTTTGGCCGAGGTCGGCCATCTGAGTTGCCCGATGCTACCTCGGGCTCCACATGACTATAGTCGCGCCGTTCCCCACTTGCTGCTGCTCAACCGACACAAAGGCCGGAAACCCGCCGTCCTGGCGCGCGATAGCAGGCCACCACTGAGTGCTCAGAGGTTACAAAAGTTCCTGCTCATTCGCCTTAGCGGGTAGCCGAAAGTTATCTATCAGTCATTCCGCTCGGTATATTCCTTCGACAATACCTTATCGCCAATCTCAGCGGCGATGCGAGCACAAAGGGTCTGACGCGACCGATCTGCCATGACTTCGTGCAGCCGCAGCAATGTATAATAGTCGATGCTGGCTATCAAGGCATCGCTGTCTTCACCCTCCTTGAAGCGTGGACGAAATTGCTCGATTGGAAAGGTCTCCGCAACCACCAGACTGGCAGAGACTTTCCGCGCAGCGGCTTTCGCGACGATGACATCGACAACGAAGCGCACACCGCTCCTCGGCGCGAGGGCAACCTCGATATCAGGCATTTGCAACAGCTTCGAGGCGAGGCACGATCGCATCTGTGGAACGAGCGCTCCGTTCCCGATGAGGCGAAGTAAGACGACTACATTGTGACCCGTTATTCCTTCCGCCGGCGCATGCGCCGTATGGACGGTAAGGATGAATAGCGCTATTGCAAATTTGCGCGACATATCCGCTTACTACGAGTTTGATCATATACGGTCGTCGGCCTATTCATGCTCGACCATCGGGGCGATCCTGATCGGGTACGCGAGTGCGACCCTAATTCCAATAGCCCCAACGCCCTGTACTCCTCGCCGGCGGGATGCAGAAGCGCCATCAGTCCGTCACAGATCATCTCGCTCAGCTTCAGCTTGGCGAGCGCCGGATGGAGCTCGCGTGGTGCGGCCACATCCGTGACTGCGCGCAATCCCCGTCATGATCCCGCGCCCGGAGCGCCGAGGTGATGGCGTCGGCCGTCAGCCCTACGGCGCTTCTCGTTGCTCCACCCGAGTAGCAGCCGCGAGGGGGCCCTGGATCCAAGTACCCTGTCCGCCGGCACTTACGCGACGGCCTTCCGGCCCCGCGAGATCCTGAACATGCGAATTCACGCGAGCGATGATCGTGACCAACTCGAGCTGGTACGACATCACCGATCGCAGACGGCGAACCACTGCATCGCCCCCGCACCCTTTCGGCATCGTTCTCGTCCGTCCGCTGATGTGTCGGCTGCTTCACCGCAATGAACCAGTCAACGAGCTGATCATCCGCATCTTCGGGGTGTTCGGGTTTGTCTACGCGGGTTCTCCTTTGTCTGCTGACGGTCGCCCCGCCCAGCACGACAGTGATACCGGCTAAAAAAGCCGGAGGTAACTGGTGCCAGCTGTTCAGCCGGCGACTGGTTGAGCCAGGGACTCAACCAGTCGGGCATCGCCATCGTCACGCTCCGCATGCGCGCGTCGCGGTGAATAGGATCGACGAGCCTGAGCCGCGGGATTGCAGCGATCTGCAGTCCTAACTCCAGATCCTTGCCGAGATGCCGCAACTCGACCCTAAGTCCCCACACGCATGCCGGACTACCGAGATTAACTTCCGGAGCAGCCGGGACTGGCTTGGCCGGCCAAGAAGGACGAGGCCCGGGATTCCGAACGTGGGTTGCGCGCAAACCGTCGCCGTACGCCTCGAAGCCGCGTTGCCAGGAGCAAAACTCTTCTCCCGACAGCTGATAGCCACCACGCGCCTCGCCGAACTCTAAGGCCATCCTGTCACTGCACACCGCAACCACAACCGCAGCTTCGCGGGAGGCTCTCCACCTCTGCATACCCTCGGTCGGCCAACCCGGCCACCGGATGGCCGCAGTCCATCAGCGGGCACACAGCTCTCGCTGCGAACGGCTTCTCGTCATGCTGTAGCGACGAGTTCCGACAAGAGGTCGTTCAGGCTGCCATAACTGCGGTCGGGAACCTGCTCGAGTCTCCGCAGCACCGCGGGTTCGTCATTGCTCCCCCTCGCCAGCCGCAGCAATTCTTGCTTGGTCGCCGGGAACTTGACATCCCGGAGATACGACGGCACCGGGCGGCTATTGTCGTCATAGACGTGAACGGCCGAATCATGGGTGGGCTCGTACGGCGGCGTCGCCTGGGGTACGTAAGCCGTCGTGTGCGTGTGCTCGTGGCGCACCACGGGCTCGTGCACCGGGGCCGGGGTCACAACCCGCGCGTGCCGCGTGCCGAACCAGGCGCCGAGCATTGCCGCTCCCAATCCGAGCAGCAGTGAGGCAAAGATCGCCTTGGAGCCGGTCGACGCACTGCCCGCCGCGGTGTCGCCCGCACTGCGCGCCTCGGCCAACGCGGCCTTCGCACGCTGCTCCATGCGCGCCACACGCTGCGCTGCCTCCTCCCTGGTAATGCTGGCTTGAGCTGCCGTGAGAGCGGTCAGCCGATCGCGGTCCTGGTCACCGAGATTGCCGTTCAGCAACAGTCGCTCGGTCAGCGCCGTCATCTCGTTCCTGATCTGATCGTGGGACATCTGCGTCGGGTCGCCGTTGGAGGTCAGCGATTCTTGCAGCCGATCGACGAGCGCCTGCGGGGTCGCCTGCTGCCTCAGGCTGCCGGCGACACCCGTGCGTTCCGTCGCGGTCCCGAGGGCCAAGCTGGCCAGTTGGGCCAGCAACAGCGTCGCCAACAGTGTGGCAAGAGCCCACACCGTGATCCCATGCAATTCGCCGTCGAGATGGCTGTGGGTTCCGGACAGGCGGGCCGCGATGTAACCGCCGAACGCCATCGACAGGATCAGGTTGATGGCGGTCCAGATCCCGGCGCCGAGCCCGTAGGTTCTCAGTTCGGCAGCGCCGGTTTGGGTTAACCGGAGCCCGCCGGCGCCAATCGCGATCCCGAGAAAGCTGAGCAGAAGCATCGACGCGGCGGCTACGATCGCGCCAGCGATGACCGCGCCCCAGGAGATGCGGCTGTGGGAACGCCGCCATCCCGATGGTGTCCATCCCGCTGGCGTCCCAGCGGCGGCTTGGGCATGCCCGTAATCAATGTACGACATGGCGAACTCCTATCATCTCGCAATGTAATTCAGTGAGCCGGACGGAGGGTAGGGCGGACTCTGGAGACGTATTGCCGGGACCGCTCCGAAGTGCAGCACGATCGTGTCCCATTGACGGTGGGTTATGCCGATTTCGCTACCCGGTACTCGATCCTACGATTGCGCAAGCGGCCTTCCAGCGTATCGTTAGCCGCAACCGGGTTGGCGTTGCCGTAGCCCTTCGCCACCAGCATGCCTGGATCCACGCCGGCCTGCACCAGAGCGGCTTTCACGGCTTCGGCACGCTGCTGCGAGAGCTGGAGGTTCGACGCCGGGTCGCCGTTGGTGTCTGTGTAGCCGGCAATCTCGATTACCGTGCCCTGCGGTAGTTGTTTGATCGCCCCCGCAGCCCGATCCAGCAGCGTCTTGCTGATCGCCGGGATGTCCGCACTGTTTGACGGAAAATTGATAATCGATTGGTTGAGTACGTTCACGACATCCGTCGCGGAAAACCCGGGACGCAATGAAGAGAGCGCCCCCTCTGTCCTGCTCGTGGCGTTGGCGACGAGATCGCCCACCCTGTCGCTCAGTGCGCCTAACGCGAGACTGGTACCGAACAGCGGCCGCAGCGAGTTGAGAATCCCGTCGCGGTCGGAATCTGCGACCATCCCACCAACCTTTAGCGAGTCGCCGTCGAACACCGCTTGAACGCCAGGGGTCTTCAGATGCTCGAGCGCCGACCGCAGATTGACCACCCACCGGGCTGGCCCGGCATTGGCATCAATAGCAATATCGCCTTTGACCTTAGACGCGCCGAAGACGGCCTTTAGCGAGTCGACAACCGCGGTCCGGGTCGCTTCGTCGTGCACGGTGCCGGAATAGGTAATGACACCCTCATCGTTATTGATCGCGAGGTGCGCCGGGACAGTTGCGACCGCCGCCGGCGCAGGCACTGCGGCGGGGGCCGTGGCGGTCCGCTCCACCGAGGGTGGGTTGATGCCAGACAGCAGATACCACAGCAGTCCGAGTACGCCGAGCCCGGCCAGCAGTGGAATGAGCCACCGCCCGAGATGAGGCTCCTCACGGAGCACGTGCATCGCGACCGGCGCAACCTGCTCCACCGGGCGGGGCATCGCCTGTGTCTGTCCGAGAAAGCTGGACACCCAGGGGGCAACGCCGGAAGGGATTACACCGCCTGGGGTCATCTGACCGATCACTTTCGGCGTCAGATATCCGATTGCCGCAGCAACGAGCCCGCTGGGGAGCCCGAGCCTGTTTGCTATGCCGCCGAGCACATTGCTGCCGAGCGCCTGCTCGACCTGTGGCGCCGTCGGCACTGCTCCGTCAGTGCGGCCGAGCCATGACGCGACCTGCGAGCCGAGGCCGGCCGCTTTGAACCTGTCGATGAATCCGCCGATCCCGCCGGGGGAGCCCGTTACCAGCTGCACGACTTCGCGCACCAGTGGGCCTGCCTTGGCGCCGAGATTAAACCGGCCCGCAATATCTTCGATCACGTTGTCCAACATAGGCATCTGCTCTCTCCGATCGGGCGGACGCTGTCCGCGTTCGTTTTTTGCGGTTGGCCACCGGTTTGCGGGCGAGGCCCCCGCCGCCCGCGCACCTCCGGTCCAGGATCGACGAACGTTTCCTGAGGTCGGTTTAGGCTCGGGGTTGGTTGGGCCTTCCGTCAGGGCCGAGTCGCTCGACCTCGACCTGCTGACGGCGAATTTTGTCGTGCACCGTCTCGACATGATCGGTGCCGATCTTCTTCAGGGCGACCTCCTCGACGACCCGCGCGGTCTTATTCACCAACGCTTGCTCCGCCGTCTCGGCAACTTCGATTGTGCTGTCCGCCCAATCGATATCGCCGACGGATTT
>JAFMSA010000544.1 GCA_017353855.1 Alphaproteobacteria bacterium | reverse complement strand
CGCCGGTTGCTGAGCGAGGCCGGCATCGATCTTGAACGCGATCGTGTCACGATCGCTCCGGTGCCGGGCGCCTCCGGAACTGGCGTCAATTTCGGTCTGAGCGCCGCCAAGGCGCTCGAGGAGGGGCGGATCGACGGCTTTTGGGCGAACGGCATGGGAACCGAGGTCGCCGTGCGCCGCGGCGTCGGTACGGTCGTCCTCGATGTGCGCCGTGGCGACGGACCCAAATCCTGCTTTAATTATACGATGGCCTCGGTGGCCGCGACCGACCGGCTGATAGACCACTCTCCCGAGACGGCCGCAGCCGCGATCCGGGCCATCGTCAAGGCCCACGCGGCGCTCAAGCAAGACCCGACCCGCGCAACTGAGGTCGGCCGCAAGCGCTTCCCGCCCGCCGAGGCCGAGTTAATCGCAGAGCTGGTCCGCCGTGATCTGCCCTTTTACGACGCTACGATCTCGGCGGCCTTCGTAACCGGCATGAACCGGTTCGCGCGCGACGTCGGCATTCTGCGGGGAGAGGTCCCGTACGAGAAGGCCGTCGCCACCCGTTTTGCTGGCTTGTGGAAGGGTTGATCCTGCTCAGCCCGCAGCACCGCAGGTCGGGCACTCCGAGTCCTTGGCGATACGGATCGAATGGAAGCGGCTGCGCAGCGCATCGTAGAGAAGCAGTGTGCCGTCGAGGCTGTCGCCGAGCTGCAACAGCTCCTTGAGGACCTCGACCGCCTGCAATGTGCCCAGAACGCCCGCGACGGCGCCGAGAATGCCGGCGGTCTCACAGCGCGGGACGAGCTCGGGCGGCGGCGGATCGCGAAACAGGCAGCGATAGCAGGGGTGACCCTGACCGAGATATGGCTTGAAGGTCGAGATCTGCCCCTCGAAGGGCGACAGCGCCGCCGCCACGAGGGGCTTGGCGTAACGGTAGCACAGGTCGGTCAGTAGGTAGCGGGTCTCAAAATTGTCGCTGCCGTCGGCGACGAGATCGTACTCGGCGATCAGTGCCGCGGCATTCTCCGGCCCGAGGCGAGTGGGGTGGGTTTCGACCCGCACGCCCGGATTGACGGCGGCGAGCGTATCGTGTGCGCTGTCGACCTTGAGGGCGCCGATATGCCGGGTCGCATGCACGATCTGGCGCTGCAGATTTGTGATGTCGACACGGTCGGCATCCGCGACGCCGATCGTCCCGACCCCGGCGGCGGCAAGATAGAGCAGCATCGGCGAGCCGAGGCCGCCCGCGCCGACGACGAGGACGCGCGAAGAGAGCAGCCGGATTTGCCCCTCCTCCCCGACCTCGTCGAGGATCAGATGGCGGGCGTAGCGCTGGAATTGCTCTTCGCTGAGCTCCATCGAGGCCTCTCTACCAGCCCTTCGAAAAGGGCCGTTGACAGATATCGTTCGGCAAAATCGGGCAGCACGACGACGATCGTCTTGTCGGCCATATCGGCACGCGTACCGACTTCAAGGGCGGCCGCAAGCGCAGCACCGGCCGAGATGCCGACTGCCAGGCCTTCCAGCCGGGCCGCCTCCCGCGCGTAGTGAAGGGCGGTTTCGTTGCCGATCCGGATGATTTCGTCGATCAGCGTGACGTCGAGGATATCGGGGATGAAACCCGCCCCAAGCCCCTGGATCCGGTGCGAACCGGGTGGCCCTCCGGAGAGGACTGCACTGTCCTCGGGCTCGACGGCAATCATCTTGAGGCCCGGCCTGCGCGGCTTGAGAACCGAGCCGACCCCGGTCAATGTGCCGCCGGTCCCCACGCCGCTGACCACGACATCGACATTGCCGTCCGTGTCCCTCCAAATCTCCTCCGCCGTGGTGCGACGATGGATCTCGGGGTTTGCCGGGTTCTGGAACTGCTGCGGAATGAAGGCATCGGGCAGTGAGCCCACGATCTCCTCGGCCTTGGCGATGGCGCCCCGCATCCCCTGCGCGGCCGGCGTCAATTCAAGTTCGGCGCCGAGCAGTTTGAGCATCTTGCGACGTTCGAGCGACATGCTCTCGGGCATCGTGAGGATCAGCCGATAGCCCTTTGCCGCGCACACAAAGGCGAGCGCAATCCCTGTATTACCCGAGGTCGGCTCGACGAGCACAGTGCCCGGCCGGACCCGGCCGGCGGCTTCCGCCGCTTCGATCATCGAGACGCCGATGCGGTCCTTGACCGAACCGAAAGGATTGAAGAACTCGCATTTCGACAGGATATCGGCCCTGGCTCCGGCGAGCTCCGCGAGTCGCCGGATACGCACCAGCGGAGTCGCGCCGATCGTTTCGATAATGCTGCCGTAGACGCGGCCGCGAAACTCTGCATTTCGCGTTTCGGTCGTCGCGATGTCCATCAGATTTTCCTCTCGGCCGTTCGCTGGTGATGTAGGCCGCCCGCCGCCGAGCTGCAATCAAGCTGAAGATTTATCGTTTGGGAGCGCAAAGCAGCAAGCCCTTGTGGCACAAGCGCGTTTCCCTCCGCGCCCATCGGGCGAAATGAGGAACGGCAAACCCGCTCCTTTCAGCGGTGGCCATCTCTTGCAGAGCTGGGGCCTGCAAGGATTGCACACGAACCTGTCACCCAATCCGGCAGAACGTCTCATCCTTATCGCGACGGCGCCGATTTAGGGTCCCCGCGCAAGCGGCAACGAATCGGCTTCGCGCCGGCGGTCGGCATGGTCGACCGAACCGCACTTCGAGCATTCCCGGCTCATGCAGGGTGAGGCGTCGGGCCGAGGAGAAGGCCGCAGCGCTCTTCGGTCTGTGCGGCGGCGCGCGCCGCTTCGGGTGGACTTACCCTCTCTGGTGAGTTGCGGCAGACGAAGGTTTCGCCGGGTCCACGAGCCCGCGCACAGGCCCGGCTCGCTCACCGTCATCGCTCGGATGCGGCGCATCAGATGCCGGGTCGTGCGGTATTGCACATCGGGCAGCGAGGCGAGCTGCAATGCGCTGACCCTTTGCTGCTCCGTTCAACAGGAGGCGGTTAATTCTTCGCGTTGCCCGGTTTGCGCTATCGGATCAGCTACCAACGGTACGGGTGTTCCGCGGTGTCCGATGCGAAGCTCGCCGCAGCACCATCCTCGCCGACCCAACTTAGATCAGCCGACGCCGCTGCAATTGGGGCAAATCAACCCCGCCCTCATCCGCGATCGTCAATCCGGGCCGATCGAACTCGTACCGCCGGACTGCGGGTTTCGCCATTGGTCGAGGTCTCCCCTCGCATGGTGGTGGATAGCACTGGTTCGCTGTCGGGGACAGGGGCCAGCCCACTGAGTATTGAGATAGGCGGCTTGTGCCAAGCGCCCGTACCGGCGTTGCTGCCCCGGGATATTTGGCGTGTGAGAAAAAAGCAGGGCCGGTCACCCGGGCACGGGCAATCCTGCGACGAGCCGGAAGGGCCGGCCCGCGGCGGCCCTAGGCAGTGACGTCAAGCGCGGACGAGGATCGCCCTTTGATCGTATCTCTTCGACGGGCAAAAGGCGGGCCCGGCGACCGCCCAGGTTGTCGGCAAGCCGCACCTCGAACTCCTCGATCGACTGTCCATCCACTCCAGCCGCTCCCTGGGGCGGGGGGTCAGATCTCGAAATCGGCGCATTCGGCGCTGCGGCCGGTTATGCCCGCGCGATAGGCACGACCGCATAACTCTTCGAGAGTGAACGAATCCAGCCGCTGCATCATCTCCTGTTCCAGGTTGAGCCACAGCGGACGGACGATTTGATGTCCCAACGCGCTGCCGGCCGGGTCGCTGATCGGATCCTCGGAAGTCTCCAGCCCCCTGACCG
>JAFMSA010000543.1 GCA_017353855.1 Alphaproteobacteria bacterium | reverse complement strand
ACGACGTATCGTGGATCCAGGTTTCGCAATGCAATGAAAGGTAGCGGACATGGGAAGGCTCGACGGCAAGATCGCAGCGGTGACGGGCGGGGCATCGGGGATCGGCGAGGCGACGGTCCGACGTTTCGTCAGCGAGGGCGCGAGCGTAGCATTCTGCGATCGGGATGGTGAGCGCGGCCAGCGCGTGGCGGACGAGCTCGAGACCGACGGCGCCAAGACTGCCTTCACGCAGGCTGACGTTGGTAGCGAGGCCGCATGCCTCGCCTTCGTCAACGATGCCGCGCAGAAATTCGGGCGCCTCGACATCCTCATCAACAATGCCGGCATCCGCAAATACGAGAAGGTCGACGAGGCGAGTTCGGCGAGCTGGAACGAGATCCTCAACGTCAACTTGATGAGCTATGTCTTCTGTGCCAAGGCGGCGGTTCCGTTGATGCGCCGCAACAAGGGCGGCGCCATCGTTAACGTCGCCTCCGTACGTTCCGTGGTCGCAGGCGGCGGCAATCTGCAGTACGACACCACCAAGGCTGCGATCGCGGGCTTGACGCGCGCGCTCGCCGCCGACCACTCGCCGGACGGCATCCGCGTGAACGCGGTCGGCCCTGGCCCGATCTTCACGCCGTTCCATCAGCGCCGCATCGCAGCGGCCGGCGAGACCGTCGAGCAATACAACGCCAAGGCCGCACAAGGCACCATGCTGCGGCGCCCGGGCAGGGCTGAGGAGGTCGCCGCCGCGATCCTGTTTTTGGCCTCCGACGATGCTTCCTACGTCACCGGCGCCCTGCTGTTCGTGGACGGCGGTATGACAGCGCTGTGAGGAACATTCAGCCACCGCTCTATAAACTCGACGGCAACACCTCCTCGAGCTAGGCTAAAGGCTAGAGACCGCTACGCCTGGTCTGATGCTGTACAGCGCGAACTTCGGTTAGCCGCTCAGCCAAGTGCCTACCCGCTCGATTGGATTTCGATCAGGTCCGGCTATGGGGCACGAAGAGCGCTGTCGGCTCGGTCAACCTTTGGGCTGCCCGGAATGACCAGAATTGCGCCGCGCAAGCCCCTTGCTTTCAGCTATGGGGATGAGCGGCGCGACTCCGCAGGCGATTGCATCAGCGAAGCTATTGGCTTTGTACATCCTCGGTAGTCCAAACATCGGGGCGGCTGTGGAACCGCTGCTGCGACGGACGGTGCCAAGCTTTTCTTCAATCTGCGAGCGGCAGAGGCTCTTGCCCATCCCCACGCGATGAGCGTCGGAGCGGATCGTCCGTCGAAGAGGATAGGCCCGGAGACGAGCCCGCAGTTGATGCACCCACCGCGCAATGCAGCGGCGAGCACCTCAGAACCCCCGGCTTTAGCGGGGAGGTTCAGGGAACCTAACTTCCTCCGCCATGAAGCGCCCGCCACACGCGCTCGGGGGTGGCGGGCATGTCGATATTGGCGCCGGCATCGGCGACCGCATTCATCACCGCAGCGAGGGAGGCCGTCGTGCCAGCCTCGCCGACGCCCTTGACGCCGAGCGGGTTGGTCGTACAGCGCACCGGGTGCAGCAGGCTGACGATATCGGGCAAATCATCGGCGCGGGGGATCGTGTAGTCCATGAACGACCCGGCGACGAGCTGGCCGCTCGCATCGTCGTAATGACCCCATTCCAGCAGAGCCTGGCCGACGCCTTGCGCGACCCCGCCCTGCACCTGCCCCTCGACCAACACCGGCTGCAGCACCCGGCCGCAATCATCGACACAGGTATAGGCGGCAAGCGTCGTGCGCCCGGTGGCGGGGTCGATCTCGACCTCGGCGACGTGGACGCCGTTGGGGAAGGACGGCGCGGCGTCAAACGAGCTTTTCGCATCGAGGCTGTCGCCGAGCTGCTTGGCGCGGTCCGCCAACTCGAAGAGCGCGATCTTGCGGTCGGTGCCGGTAATCTCGAACACACCGCCGCGATATTGGATGTCCGCTTCCGCGGCTTCGAGGACATGCGCAGCGAGGCGCTTCCCTTTTTCAATGACTGCATCGAGCGCCCCGGCAACCGCGCCGCCGACCGACATCGTCGAGCGCGAGGCGACCGCAGCGGCGCTCGGCACCTCGTCGTCACTGTCGCCATGCACAACCTCAATGAGCTCGGCCGGGATGCCGAGGTAGTCGGCCACAAGGCGGCGATAGACCGTGCGGTGCCCCTGCCCGCTCGCCTGCACGCCGATCGCCAGCAGAAGCTTGCTGGAGCCGGGGAAGGCAATGGCAGCGCCCTCGCCCGGCTGGCCCCCGGCGATCTCGAGGAAGCACGAGACGCCGAGGCCGCGCCGTTTGCCCGCCGCTTGCGACGTTGCCCGGCGCTCCGCGAAACCCGCAACATCGGCGCTCGCGAGCGCCTCGTCGAACACGGCCGCGAAATCGCCGCTGTCATAAGTGGTTCCGACTGCAGTCTTGTAGGGCATGCGCGCGGGTGCGATGAGGTTGCGGCGGCGGATCTCGATGCGATCGATGCCGGTGATGCGCGCCGCCTCCTCGACCAGCCGCTCAAGGCAGTAATTCGCCTCTGGGCGCCCCGCGCCGCGGTAGGGCCCGGTCGGCACCGTGTTGGTGAAAAGGCATCTGATGCGCAGACCCACCGCCGGGATGCCGTACATGCACGGCAGGCAGCGCGCGAAATTCACCGTCGCGATAAAAGCGCCGTGCGAGGTGTGGTAGGCGCCGAGCGCCGCGATGCTGTCGATGTCGAGGGCGAGGAACTTGCCGTCTGCGTCCATCGCGAGGCGGCCCTCGATGATGGTGTCGCGCGCCTGGTTGTCGGTGAGGAACCCTTCCTGCCGGGTCGAACACCAGCGCACCGGGCGGCCCAACATCTTCGCCGCGACCAGCATTGCCGGGTATTCGGGATAGCCGGAGGTTCGCATGCCGAACGCGCCGCCGACATCGCGCGACACCACGCGCAGCTTGTCGACCGGCACACTCATCGTGCGGGCAACGTCCTGGCGCATCGCGAAGGCGCTCTGCGACGCGACGTGCAGTACGTAGCGGTCGGTTTCGGGTTCGTAGACGGCGACGCCGGCGCGCGGCTCCATCGGCGCCATGACAATGCGCTGATTGACGAGCCGCACACTTGCGATGTGGGCCGCGCCGGCGAAGATGCGGTCGAGTTCGGCGCGGTCCTCGGATTTCGCACCATAGGGGTGCCAGTCGACCGCGATATTGCCCGGCGCCTCGGGCCAAATTTGCGGCGCCCCGGGCGCGGTGGCGCGGACGATGTCGGTGACAGCGTCGCGCGCGGCGTAATCGACCTCGATCAACTCGGCCGCATCGCGGGCCTCAGCCTCGCTCCCGGCGACGACGAGCGCGACGGGATCGCCAACATGGCGCACGCAGTCGCGGGCGAGCGAGGGCCGGTGCGGTGACACCAAGCCGGTGCTGCCCGGCACCGGGACCGGAACCGACACCGAGCCGATGCCGGTCGCGTCGAGAGCGGCGGCGGTCAGCACCGCGAGTACCCCCGGCACCGCCTGAGCGGACGAAGTGTCGATTGCGCGAATATCGGCGAACGCATGCGGTGAGCGCACGAACACGCCCCAGGCCGCGCCGGCGGTCGCGTCGTCATCCTGGAAATTGCCGGCGCCGGTCAGAAGCCGGTAATCCTCCAGCCGCGGCTCGAACGCTCCGTCCATTCTATCGTTTTGCTCCGTGGCAGCGGTTTTGATCCCCATCGATTAGTTCGAGACCGACATCCGCCAGATGTCCGCCGGTTCCGAGTAACGGTCGCGCCTTTGAACGCTTTGAT
>JAFMSA010000542.1 GCA_017353855.1 Alphaproteobacteria bacterium | reverse complement strand
GGTGATCCGGCCCGGCGGCATCGGGCAGGTGCGCGCCTATTTCAGCGACGCCGCCGGGTCGGCGGCGAAGTTCCTCGCCGGGGCCGAGGGCCCGCGCGTCGGAGCCTTGGCCTTCGACGGTTGGGATACCCATGTCGACGAGGGGGTGCTCAAAGGCCGCCTCGCGAACCTGCTCGGCGCGCTCGACAGCGCGATCGCGGCAATAGAGTCGAATATGGGCGAAGCCTGGCAGGAGACCGTGGTCGTGGTCGTCACCGAATTCGGGCGCACTGCTCGCCTCAACGGCAATGACGGCACCGACCACGGCACCGCCACCGTGGCGCTGCTCGTCGGCGGCGCGCTGAACGGCGGGCGCATCATCGCCGATTGGCCGGGTCTCAAAGAGGCTGATCTCTTCGAGCGTCGCGATTTGCGGCCGACAACCGATCTGCGGGCGGTCCTAAAGGGCGTGTTGAAGAGCCACCTGCGTGTCGACGAGCAGAAACTCGAGGCGGTGGTGTTCCCCGACAGCCGCGACGTGAAGCCGTTGCAGGGGCTGCTCGCCTGAGGCTTAAATCGGCGTCCGGCAATCCGAAGCCGTAGGACGCCACACCGGTCAAGCAAGCCCACGACTATGGGGCCCTCTCGGCAGGCCCACGCTTGACCCCCCTCGGTCGAACCGCAACTGGAGACGACGTTGACCGGCCAGTTCAAGACCAACCTCCGAATGCCTCCTCGATGCGGACCTCTTGAAGGTCTGGCTGCAGGCAACCCTTGGGGTGGGAACGAAGCGGGCTTATCTCAAACGCTGCCCGGCGACATCGGCGAGAGGAGCCGCAGCGAAAGCTCTGCCTCGCCAGGCCCGGACCGGCAAAACCGGGGAATCCCCGTCCTTGCGGCGGGCTCTTGCCCAGACCTGAAGGCCGGGGTATCCGCCCCGGAAACATTCGATGAATGATGCGAGCCTTGCCGGCCCGGTGGCGCGGGCGCGTGACCTCTCCCACCCGGTCGCGGCGTGCGCCGATGAGATCGAGCGCAGCCGCCGCCTCAGCGAACCGCTGCTCGGCCAACTGCACGAGGCGCGGCTCTTCCGCATGCTCTACCCGCGCTCGGTCGGCGGCGACGAGGTCGAGCCAGCCGTGTATATCGATGCGGTCGGCGAATTGGCGCGAGCCGACGGCTCGGTAGGGTGGTGCGTGTCGATCGCGAACAGCACCGGGCTGTTTGCGCCTTATCTCGAATTGAAAGCCGCGCGTGCCGTCTTCGGCGACCCGCGGGCCGTGTGCGCCTGGGGGCCGCCCAATGACTGCCGCGCGATCGCCGTGCCCGGCGGCTACCGGGTGACCGGACGCTGGGATTTCGCCAGCGGTTGCCGGCATGCAAGCTGGATGGGGGCGCACGGCACCGTCGTCGAGCCCGACGGCTCCTTGCGCCTCAACAATGCCGGCCGACCCACCCTGCGTACCTGGCTGTTCCCGGCCGAACAAGCCACGCTGCTCGACAATTGGGACCCGATAGGGATGCGTGGGACGGCGTCGGAATCCTATTCGGTCAACTGCCTCTTCGTGCCTGAAGCGTTTACCGGCACGCGCGAGGACCCCACCCTGCGGCGCGACCGCGGCCCGCTCTATGCGTTCCCGCAGCAGACCCTCTATTCGGTCGGCATAGCGAGCGTGGCACTGGGGATCGCGCGCGGGATGCTCGACGCCTTTGTCGAGCTGGCGCTCCGCAAGACGCCGCGCGGGACGGGCCGGCTCGCCGAAAATGCGGTTATCCAGGCCGAGCTCGCGCGCGCCGAAGCGAGGCTCGGTGCCGCGCGCTGCTATCTGATCGACACCCTGAGCGAAATCTACCGACGGGCCGACGACGTGGCGCCGATCGACGTGCCCGACCGCGCGCGGGCCCGGCTGGCCGGCTCACATGCGATCACCAATGCGCTCGCTGTCGCCGACTTCACCTACAAGGCCGCGGGGGTCGACGCGATCTTCCCGGGCAGCCCGTTCGAGCGCCGCTTCCGCGATATCCACACCCTCTCGCAACAGATCCAGTCCCGCGACGCTCATTACCAGACCGTCGGCCAAATCCTGCTCGGCAATCTGCCGGAGGTGTTCGTGTAATTCCCGGTTACCCGTCGCGGTCACGCCGGCGTTCGGCCACTGCAGGCCGTTCGGCGCACTACCCGGCCGCTCCCCGAAGAAAATCGCGTATGAGATCGATAAATGCGGCGAGCTGGTCGTGGTGCACCCAATGGCCGGCATTCTCGATCGCGACCACCTTCGCATCGCGGAAGTGCCGTGCCCTTCCGTCCTTTAGCGGGTTTGACGCCCAGCTCTCCTCCCCGTAGACGAGGAGAGTGGGGCAGCTGATCCGGCGCCATATTTCCTCGATCTCGGCGGTCGTCATCTCGTAAGGCGGGTCGGTCCGGACGTAATTGTCGAATTTCCAGCTATAGGTGCCGTCCTCGTTCTGGTTGACGCCATACTGCGTGAGATGCCGCGCCTGCTCGGGTGAGAGATGGCGATTGGCTTCCTGCATGCGCCGCAACGCGTCCTCTATCGAGCCATAGCGGCGCGGCACTCGAGCGGCCAGCGCGCGCTGCTCGGCGATCCAGTCCCGCATCCGCCCGGCGATGCCGCGTCCGGCGCGCTCGGCAAGCCGCTTAGGCGACGCCCCCAGCCCCTCGATTGCCACGAGCCTCCTGACGCATTCGGGATAAATGCCCGCATAGCGCAGCGCGATCGTGCCGCCCAGCGAGTGGGCAACAATCGAAAGAGGAGCCAGCTGCTGCTGATGGATGAGCTGGGCCAGATCGTAGACGTAAGCGGCGATCGTATAATTGGCGTCCGGTGACCACTGGCTGTCGCCGTGGCCGCGCAGATCCGGCGCCAGGACGTGCCACTCGCGCCGCAGCCCGTCAGCAACCCAGTCCCAGTTGCGGCAGTGATCGCGCCCGCCGTGCAAGAGGAGCAGCGGCGGCGCGCCCCGATTACCCCAATCGACGTAGTGCAGCCGAAGCCGTTGTGAAAAGTAAACACGCGAGGCCGGCCCCGAGCCATCCAGCATCATCAAACGAGCGCTCTTCGTTGCGGGTGATGCGAACACTAGCGCCGCAACGGCGGGTGCCCAAGATTGAAAATAATGACGCTCAATGCGTTAGACAGGCCTTCGCGGGCGCCCGCGATACGGCTCGTTGCGCCGCCGCGCCGCGCGCAGGCAGAGACGGCAAGACCCCCGCGCGCATATCAGGCGTCAAGCGGGGGTCGGTAATGCGAAGGGGACCTTCGCGCTCGAAACACGAGTCCGAGCTATGTCTTGGACTTTCAACTTGGTTGCCGATGCCAAGCGGTCGGCAACTGCCTCTCTCCGGGTGGCGTCATGTCGATGTCACACCCTCCTGCCAGTTGACGACACTTTCTATGTAGAGCAATCCATGCGCCCCGTCAAGAGATATCCCTGCAAAACCGGCAGTTTTCATTGCTATCACCCGGTCGAGCCGAGCGATCGGCATAGCTGTACTATAAACCACGAAGAGCACAGTTGAGACGGAACCGGACCTTTTTCTAGCGCCGGCCAATATCCATTTAATCGAGATTACCAGGGGGTGGGAGCCGTTCTCGCCTGAACTTGGCAGTGAATGAAGTGGAGAAAGGGCATGCCGGTTATTACCGATGTTGCGCGACAAAAGGAGCGGATCTCCGGACAACTCGCGAGAATCGACGCACAGAGAAGCAAGCTGCAGGAAGAATTGAACGTGCTGGAAGCGGCCGAACGCGTCCTGTCGCGCTTTGCACGG
>JAFMSA010000541.1 GCA_017353855.1 Alphaproteobacteria bacterium | reverse complement strand
GGCCTGCTCGCCGATCTGGCAACGTTGGCGCACAACATCGTCACGACAGCCGTCAGTCCTAACTACGAGTTCATCCTCTACACCCGACCAACTGCCATCCAGCAGAAGGCCTTCGACCTCCTCGGTATCAATCCCGACAGCTGTACCCAGTAAACCCGCCGGCTCCAGCAAACATGGCCGCCAGATCGCGAGCGAGCGAGCTAGCAATGGATTCCCTAACCTAACACGCGGGTCATAACTGAACGTGCTGAAACGATGTGAGCCATCAAGTTACTCTAGGGCCGGATTGGCTCGGGTATGTCAGTAGTCCTTGATCATCCGCGAGGTCGATCGCCCTCGCTGGCCAGCGCCAAGGATCCGGCCCGACGAACCCCTGTTCAGCGGATTCAGCGGCTGCGCGCAGATCCTGCTGATGCCACTGGTGCGGCAGGCTCGGCAGCCGGTCGGTGAAAGCGACAGCCTGCCCGAGAACTGCACATCTTGCCGTTGGTGGCCGCCAGCTTATGCGGCTTCCGAGCGGGTCCTGGGGTGGGGCTCCGGCGCGTCGTGCTCGCGCTGCCGCTCTCGGAGCTCACTCTAGCCTCTTCGCGCTCGGGCGCTAATATGCCTGCAGCAGCAGGAAGGAGCGGGCGATGCGTGAAATCCACCCGATCAGCGGGGCATGTGTGTGGCACGGGCGCGAGATGGCGAACTCGCCGCGCTGGCGGCGGCGGCTCGGCGACGTGCAGCTGGCCGAGATCGACCGCGCCGTTCGGCAGGCGAGCGCCCGCGGGCTCGGCTGGCAGAACATGACCGACGACGACTTGCCGCTGCCCTCCTGCGCCGCGCTCGCTGAGGACATCCGCGCCGAATTGGAGGACGGCAGCGGCATTGTGCTGTTGCAGGGGCTCGACCTGTCGCGCTACAGCCTCAACGAGCTGAGGATGCTCTATGCCGCCATCGCGCGCCAGGTTGGGACCTTCGTCTACTCCAACCGCGCCGGCGAGGTCATGCGCGAGATCCGCGACGTCGGTCGCGACGGCGGGCGCACGGCGGTGCAGCGTTACGGCGTGCTGCCGGAAGGGGAGGGCGCGTTCCTGTCTTCCTACGCCCGCACCCTCTCGAACGGCTCGCTGCGCTTCCATACCGACCGCTGCGATGTCGTCGCGCTGTTCTGCATCCGCCAGGCAGCGCGGGGCGGCTTGAGCCGGTTGTGCTCGTCGCCGACGGTGCACAACGCGATGCTCGAACGCCGCCCCGACCTGTGCGCCGCGCTCTACGAGAACCTCTGGCGCAGCCGCTTCGGCGAGGAGGACGCGACCAACAACTCGGCTTATCCGCTTCCGGTGTGGGGGGTGCGCGACGGCAAGTTCACCAGCCACTATTCGCGCACCTACATCGAGGCGGCGCAGCGTCAATCGGAAAGTGAGGTACCGCGGCTCAGCAACAGGCAATGGCAAGCGCTCGACCTCCTCGCCAAACTTGCCGAAGAGCTGTGTTTCGAGATGAGCTTCACGCCGGGCGACATCCAGTTCGTCAACAACCATGTAATATACCATGCCCGCTCTGCCTTCGAGGATGACGACGGCCATGACCGGCTGCTATTGAGACTATGGATGTCGATGCCGAACAGCCGCGCCCTCCCCGCCGGCCAAGAGGTGCTGTGGCGTGCCATCGAAGCGGGCGCTCTGCGCGGCGGCATCGGCCAAAGCGGCGTCCCGGTTTAGCCGCCACTCGCGTTCGGCCGGATTTACCCGCATCGGGGTCGATCCACGGCAGATGGGCGGCGTCCCGTGCCTGCGCGGTATGCGTATTCCGGTCGCGACCGTGATCGCGAATGTTGCGGACGGCATGACCGAAGCCAAGATGCTTGCCGCCTGTCCCGATTTGCACCGCGAGGACATCGCCGGGCGCTGGAATTTGAGAACTTACGGCCGGCTAGTCCGCGGGCCATAGGCGACCGCCACGTTGATGAACCGGATGCGGGTCGTCCGCTCCCCCTTGGCCAGCCGCTCGGCTTCGGTTTTGGGCGAAGCCTGCAGCCGCAGCGCGCAATTCGCTGCGTCATCAATGCCTCCATCACAAGCCACGCCCGACCGGGCCGCTTGAGCGTTACTGCCTGGCCGCTCGGCGCCGGCGAGATCCCGTTCGTTGAACGTCAGCAGCCGATCAGCCCGTCTATTGACGGCTACGAAGCGCCCGCAGCATCTTGCTGCGAGCAGGGAAAGCCTGGCGCAGACCGCTCTGCTGCTGGACGCGCTCTGCGCCGTGAGCGCTGGTCGAGGTCTCGTTCCCGTGGCGACCGATGCTGCGGAACCCGGACGATGAAACGGTCCTCGAAGTCAGCACAAGCCTCGTATTGCAGCGCCAGCCGGCGCGGACACGCCGCCCGCTTCACGCGCGGTCGATGCGTGCGGCGTAGCATCCGGGTGCTGCATAGTGGACGTGTAGGTACGCCGCCCGGAGATCAGAGAACAGCCGATCGATCGCTGCCTCGAGTTGATGTCCATCGACGAGCTCCCAGCCGACCATCATTGCGTCGGCGTCAAAGGCTCTAACCGCGAGCATACGGATGCGTAGCTGCTCGGGCACCGTATCAACCGCGTCATAGGTCTTCTCGCCTTTGCGCACAAAGACGGCAAAGCGCATGCGGTAGGGCGAGTTGACCGGATGGTGCTCGTAGTTGACGAGCAGTAGCTCGTCCCCCGCCTGAGCGTCTGTGAGGCTGATCCGGCAAGGATAGCCGGGTGTCCGCCCATCCGCCATCCGGCGTATAGCCCCTTGTGCCGCAAGATCTTCGTCGGACAGGGTGAACAGACGCGCGAAGTCTTCGGCGGGAAGGCCGGTTACACGGAAACTCATCATCGCTCCTCCAAAATTCGGCGAAGCGGGAGGTAGCGTGGACACCGGGCCGCGTTCTATCCGGTTCTTGCGGTGTTATTTCGTGCCGTGCCACACAGGGAGCCGCTGGCGTCGCCATGATCGGGGAGGAGATAGCCGGTTTCGGCGAGCAGCGGTCAAGGACAAGGGCGATACCGGCACGCTGGGGGAAACTCGGGCAGACTGTGTGCGACGACGCGCAGACTTCGCCCGAGGCCACAAGCGTAATGGAGCGCCTCCGAACACACATCTCGCTCAAGGGGCTGCACTCGGCTTTGGGGACCATCGGAGCGCTGGCGCTACGCACAGGGTGAACAGATTTGCCTCCCACTCAGTGGCACGGGTGCGCGCTTCCGATGATTTGGAACGCTCAGACCTCTTTTTGGGACTTTATGTCATCCCCTTCTACCGTAGAGGGTGATGAACTGCAGACTTGCTAATGTCTCTCTCTATAGGAAGCAAAGGCACGTTACTACCTCATCGATGCCCGAATTGCCGTTAACGCGTCGTCTTTGATAAATCGTCGCGGCGGATCTGGACCCGGGCGGTACGATGTCACATTAAGCCGAGTTCACCAGTGCCAATGCCAACCGCACTGTAATCATGGGAGATACATATTGGGAAGGAAGGTCGAAATGGACTTTACTCTCTGATCGGGACCGAAAATTCCCGACTGCGCCGTTATGCGCTCCACTCGGAGGAGCAAATTGGGCTGACGACCCTGTGCAGAAGACGCTCTTTGTTTGGCCTAGCGAGAGATAGCACAAAGACGGCCGAATTTACAAAAACATATAATGCAACGACGTTATAATAACAAAATTATGGTAACACAATTGTCACTAGAAAACCAGACGAAACGTGCTAGCATTCACACTGCACATCGTGCTCACATTGCTTCCATCGCGGCGTTGCAAAGGC
>JAFMSA010000540.1 GCA_017353855.1 Alphaproteobacteria bacterium | reverse complement strand
GAGTGACGCTCGGCGGGACGAAGCTCACCCGCGGCGCGAAGCGGCATCCCACGATCGGTAACGGTGTCATTGTCGGCTCGGGAGCGCAGGTGCTCGGTCCGTTTCGCGTCGGCGCCGGTGCACGGATCGGGGCAGCGGCCGTCGTGCTGACGGAAGTGCCCGAGGGTGCCACGATGGTCGGCAATCCGGCACGCGAGGTTGCCCGGCCAAGCGCTTCGAGCAAAGCTAAACCGGCATTTCAGCCCTATGCGGTCTGCGAGGAGATCCCGGATCCGATCGCGCGCGCGCTCAACGGCCTGCTGGATGAGGTCATGCGCCTGAGGGCAAGGATCACGGAACTGGAGCAGGAAAGGGCGGTGCCGGGGAGCGCCCGCGAGCCAGCCGGCGGCGAGGCGCCGGCGTTCCACGTGGCGAGCCCGCGCGGCAATGGCCGCGATGATGATTGACATGGGAGCTGGCCGTCCGAGGGCGAGATCATGAGGCTGAGCACGAAGGGGCGCTATGCCGTTATGGCAATGGTCGACCTCGCCCAGCACAGCAAGGGCAACCCGGTGGCGCTGGCCGAGATCGCCGAACGGCAGGAGATCTCACTGTCCTATCTCGAGCAGCTCTTCGCGATGCTTCGCAAGGGCGGCCTCGTCAAGAGCGTGCGCGGTCCGGGCGGCGGCTATCTTCTCGCTCGCGATGGCGGCCAGACCCGCATCGCGGACATCATCCTCGCGGTCGACGAACCGATCCGCGCAACACGCTGTACCCCTGGTGCTCCTGTCGGCTGCCGCGGCAACCGGACTCGGTGCTCTACACATGATCTGTGGGAAGAGCTCGGGAACCAGATCCATCTCTTTCTGAGCTCGGTTTCCCTTGAGGATGTCTGCGAGCAGCGCGTGCTCGGGACGAGCGGCCGCGTCCATTGCGAACGCGTCAGGCCCGCGGCGGCGGCCGCGGCTCGATAAACCGTTCGCGTCCTGGTGCCGCGCAGTATGGCTCGCCGAGAAATCTATCTCGATTGGAATGCGACCGCGCCGTTACGGCCCGAAGCGGCCGCGGCAATGTCGGCCGCACTCGCCCGTTGCGGCAATCCCTCCTCGGTCCATCGTTGGGGCAGGGCGGCGCGGCGGGCGGTAGATCACGCGCGCGAGCAAATCGCAACGCTGCTGGGCCGGGTAAATCCCGATAATGTCGTCTTTGTCAGCGGCGGCACCGAAGCCAATCACCTCGCTCTGACCGGAACCAGTCGCGAACGGGTGCTCGTATCGGCTGTCGAGCACGATTCGGTGCGCTGTGCCGTGCCCGGATGCGAGACGATCCCGGTGGATCCGAACGGCGTGGTGGTGCTCGATGCTCTCGACCGGCTGCTTGCCGCCAACACCCGGCCGGCGCTCGTTTCGGTGATGTACGCGAATAACGAGACCGGCGTCATCCAACCCGTCGCGGCGATCGCCGCGCTCGCGCGGAAATACGGGGCCGTTTTTCACTGCGACGCGGTGCAGGCTGCCGGCAAGCTCGTCCTCGATGCCGGCGGGATCGGCGCCGACCTCGTTACGGCGTCGGCGCACAAGCTTGGGGGGCCGGCGGGGATGGGCGCTCTGGTGGTGGCCGGCGGGCTGGAGCTGGCGCCGCTGTTCCGTGGCGGGGGCCAAGAGCGCGGGCGACGCGCCGGGACAGAAAATACCGCCGGGATCGCCGGCTTTGCGGCGGCTGCGGCGGTCGCGGCGGCGGAGATCCCGGTCTACGAGCGCGTCCGCGCGCTGAGAGACCAACTGGAGCGTGAAATCGTCGGGATCGCCGCCGACGCGTCGGTGGTTGGCGCCGCTGCGCCGCGTTTGCCCAACACCTCGGCGATCGCGATGCCGGGCCTCGCGGCCGAGACGCAGGTCATTGCCCTCGATCTCGATGGTGTCATGGTTAGCGCCGGCGCGGCCTGTTCTTCCGGAAAGGTGGGACCGAGCCACGTATTGGCCGCAATGGGGGTAGCCCCCCGTCTTGCCCGGTCCACGATCCGCGTCAGCCTTGGCTGGAGCTCGTCCGAAGCCGATATCGAGCATTTCCTGCGCGCTTGGACGGCACTCTACCGGCGCCGGCGCGGCTTCACAGGAGGAGTTCGCGCTGCATGAGCCCGGTTCTCGCCTATCCGCGCGCACGAGAAAGGAACAGCGCGGTAAACAACACGCTGCCGATCTATCTCGACAATCAGTCCTCGACCCGCGTGGACCCGCGCGTGCTCGAGGCGATGCTGCCTTATTTCACGGAAGATTTCGGCAACCCTCATAGTGAGAGCCATGCCTACGGCCGCATTGCTGCCGAAGCCGTCGAACGGGCGCGCGGCGAGATCGCGCGGCTGATCAATGCGGACCCGCGCGAAATCTATTTCACCTCGGGTGCGACCGAGTCGAACAACCTGGCGATCAAAGGAGCGGCGCATTTCGCGCGTGCCCATCCCCAGGGCCCGCAGCCGCGCCGGCACGTCATCGCGTTGCAAACCGAGCACAAATGCGTGCTCGAAAGCTGTAATGAACTGGAGCGCGAAGGCTTCGCGGTGACTTACCTGCCGGTCGAGCCGAACGGTCTTGTCTCGCTTGCGGCGCTTGAAGCGGCGATCACGGAGCAGACGCTGCTCGTGTCGGTGATGGCCGCGCATAACGAGATCGGGGTCATTCAGCCACTCGCCGAGATCGGGGCGTTGTGCCGGTCCAGGGGCGTTCTTTTCCACAGCGATGGGGCGCAGGCCTTTGGCAAGATGCCGCTCGATGTCGAGGCGATGCGGATCGATCTGCTGTCGATCTCGGGGCACAAAATCTACGGACCGAAGGGCGTCGGCGCGCTCTATGTCCGCAGGCGGCCGCGGACACGGCTGCTGCCGCTGATCGACGGCGGTGGGCAGGAGCGGGGGCTGCGCTCGGGTACCCTGCCGACGCCGCTCTGCGTCGGGCTCGGCCGTGCCGCCGCGATCGCTGCCGTGGAGATGGCGGGGGAAGCCGATCGGGTGCGACAGCTCCGCGACCGGCTGTTGACGAATTTGTCGCGGCGCGTACCGTCAGTTCGCCTCAACGGTGATGCCGATCAGCGCCTCCCCGGCAGCCTCAACCTGTGTTTTCCGGGAATTACGGCGCCCGCGCTCATCGAAGCTTCGCCGGGAATCGCGATTTCGACCGGGTCTGCATGCACCTCGGCGGCAGTCGAGCCTTCTTACGTGTTGCGCGCTCTCGGCCTTCCGGACGAGCTCGCAAACGCCTCTGTTCGGATTGGACTCGGCCGCTTCACGACGGTCTCGGATGTCGATTTTGCGGTGGACGCGATCGCAGCCGCGGCGGCCCGGCTGACAGCGCCGGGAGGTACACCCACATAGGGGGTGACAAATTCGGCTGGTGCCGATAATCGAAAGCGCATTGGGAGATCGGACGGATGATGGCAAGAAAGCAGGCCTTGTCGGTGACGGATGCGGCGGCTGGGCGGATCCAGGAGCTGCTCGCCAAGCGCGGCAAGCCGTCCGCCGGAGTGCGCATCGGCGTGCGGTCGCGGGGTTGCTCCGGCCTCAGCTACACGCTCGAATATGCCGACGAGAAGGGCAGATTGGACGAGATCGTTGAAGACAAGGGGGTCACGATCCTCGTCGATCCTAAAGCGATCATGTTCATTCTCGGCACCGAGATGGACTACGTCGAAGAGAAGCTGCAAAGCGGGTTCACGTTCCGCAATCCCAACGAGAAGGGCCGTTGCGGCTGCGGCGAATCATTCCACGTCTGATGCGCGCGGCGGGCTTTGCGTCGTCATTGCCGGCT
>JAFMSA010000539.1 GCA_017353855.1 Alphaproteobacteria bacterium | reverse complement strand
AGAGGACCTGGCGCAGCAGATTGTCGTCCGTCCAGGTCAGGTATTTGACTTCAGCGACGAGTTCGGGCCGCACCCAGTGGATACGGCTTAAGGTCAGCGGCGAGCCGAACCGGCTGCCGCGCGGCTGCGGCACGTCGAGCGGCATCCCGGACAGCAGCGGCTGGAGGCGGCGCCACGGCGTTCAAGTTCGGCATAATCAATGCCGGTGCCAGCGCGGCCGGCGTAGATTAGCCGGCAATCCGGATCGTAGCAGGCGAGCAGTAGCGCGCCGAGTCAGGGCCGCGAGCCTTGGGGATCGGTCCAGCCGACCACGAGAGCAAACCTGATCCCAGCAATTCTGCGGCCTTCACGACTCCGGCGAGGTGCCAAGCGGATTCGATAATGGACTAATTTGGGACTCGCCGTCGAGGATGATCGCCCTCGTTAACCCCGGACCGGATGACTTGAGCGGCGAGCACGCCAGCTGACTTCACCAGGGTGTGCTGGCCCTCAACGTTCCCTCGGCACCGCGTTCCCGGGTCATGCGGTCAGCTTGGATCAGGCGTCACCGACAAGTTTAAATCGCGAATAGGCCGCGTTCATTGAACGGCCAGTTCGATCTCCAGCCTGAGAAGGCCCGCCCTGCCGGTCTACCGGTCTACCCTCAACAGCCGACCTACTTACAGACGGTCGGCATCACCGGTCAGCGCCATCTACGGACATTGGGCGACGCCTCCAGGTCTGGCGGGTTAGTCTGCGGCCGAGGAGGCCATGCCGTGAGACGGGATCGCCAGCGGAATGGACGGGCTTCGAATCATGCCTCCCTTTCAAGAGAGGAGGGCGACTGTGGCGGTGTCTTATTCCTTGAGCGATCTTGGACCGCTGACGAAGGGACTGCTCCGAAGATAAAATCGCAGGAGCCGGTCCGCATCCCGCGCAATGCCGATCCTGGCGCTCTGCCCGATTTCGCCAGGATCGTGATCGCCGCGTCCGAGCCAGAGAGGGCCTTCTCGGCACAGATCGAGCCCATCTAACCGGCGATCAACCCGCAACGCCGTGGCGAGCCTTCCTGGTCCTCGCGCCAAGTCGCGAACCCGCTCGATTTGACGATTTCGCTGCATTATCGAGATGCCGTCGCGCGGCTCGAGCGCCCTGATCAGGACCCCAGCGCCAATCCCCGCTATCTCGCTCGAGACGTTCAGCATGTATGCGCTGCCATAGGCGAGGTACACATAGGCATGCCCGCGCTCGAGAAAGAGCGAGCGATTACGTGGCGTCATCCCGCGGTAGGCGTGCCCAGCGGCATCGCCGACGACATACGCCTCGGTCTCGACGATGCGGCCGCTCGCCACACCTTCGGCCATCTCCCGCACCAGTATCTTGCCGATCAGATAACGCGCGAGCGAGACCGTATCGACCGGCAGCTCCGCACGAGGGAGCGGTGAATGGCCACCCTCATGCCGGTTAGGTTTCAGCGCATCGGCTCGACCCATTGGGCGCGTGAAGCCCCCGGGTCAAACGCATCACCGAAATATTGTGTCTCGCGGGCCACCTTTCCGTCTTTGAACTCCATGATACTCACTGTGTAAGACGGGCGCTCGTCATAGGTCAGGACATATTCGGTGACCCAGAGATCACCCGCGCCGATGATGCGCCGCACTGTAAAGCGTTTTCGGTTCGGCTGCGCAAAGCGAGACGCCTGAATGTTGCTACGGCCGCGGATGCGCTCGCCCGATTGCGGGTACTCGAGCACCGCATCCTCTCGGTAAATCTGGTGCTCAGCCTCAAAGTCGTTTGCGTCGGAGGCGGCCCAGTGGCGATCCAGCGCCGCTCTGATGTCGTGGTTATCCATCTCGATTTCCGCCCTAATGCTGCGTCAATGGCTTCAGGTCACCGAGGAGAGTCGGCAGCAGCTCGCTGACCGTCGGATGAATGTGCATCGCGCGCTGCATAACCGTGTACGGCGCTTTGGCGTACATCAAATCAAGGATCGCGTGGACAGCCTCGTCGCATCCTGACCCTAGCAATGAGGCGCCGAGGATCTCTTTGCTGTCGCCATCGACGAGAATGCGCATGAAACCTTGCGTCTCGCCCTTTTCGACGGCGCGGGCAACGCGCGTCATCGGCCGCTCGCCGGCCAGCACCCGCCGCCCGCTGTTGCGCGCCTCGGCCAAGCTCATGCCGACACGGCCCAATGGCGGGTCGGTGTAAAGGGCATAGGCAGTGATGCGCTCGCTGACCCGGCGCGGGTCGTGGTCGAGCAAATTCGCCACAACGATCTCGAAATCATTGTACGCGGTGTGGGTGAAGGCGCCCTTGCCGTTGCAGTCGCCGAGAGCCCAGATGCCCGGCGCAGTGGTTTGCAATTGGTCATCGACGATGATGTAGCCCCGCTCGTCGCATTGCACCCCGGCTTTGTCGAGATCGAGATCATCGGTATTCGGCCGGCGGCCGACAGCCAGCAATAGATGCGAGCCGACGACTTCGGGGGCGCCAGTGGTGCAATCGACCTTGGCGACGATCTTGTCGCCGCTCTTGGCGAGGCTGATGCATTCGGCATTGAGCCTGACCTCGACGCCCTCGCGCTCGACGATGTCTTTGATCGCCGCTGACACGTCCTCGTCCTCATGGCGAACGAGCCGCGGCGCCATTTCGATGATCGTTACCCGGCTGCCAAAGCGCCGGTACATTTGGCCGAATTCGAGGCCGATATAGCTGCCGCCGACAATGACGAGATGCTGCGGCAGAAAATCGACGTCCATCATCGACGAATTCGTCAGGTAGGGCACTTCGTTTATGCCGGGCATTGGCGGCGCCAGCGCCCGGCCGCCGACATTGATAAAGATCCGTCCAGCGCGCAGCCGCTCGCTGGCGACTACCACTTCGTGCGGCGACGCGAACCGGGCGTGGCCGCGGTGGAGCGTGATGTTTGCGGCGCCGTCGAGGGCCGAGGTCAGCCCGTCTCGCGACGCCGCCACAATCGCATCCTTGCGCGCTTTAACCCGCCGCATGTCGATGCCGACATCACCCCCGATCACCACGCCATATTCGGCAGCGCGCCGCGCGATCCGGGCGGCATAGGCGCTCGCGACCAAGGCCTTGGTCGGGGTGCAGCCGGTATTGACGCAAGTGCCGCCGACGAGATGGCGCTCGACGACAGCCACCTTCATCCCGGCGCCGGCCAGGCGGAATGCCAAAGATGGACCGGCCTGGCCGGTGCCGATGATGATCGCGTCGAAGTCGGGCATAACAAGCCTCTCCAGCGGTAGGAGGCATCATCATAATAAGCAGCTGCTTCTATCCTTTATGTACAACACGACCGGTCGGGCGCGAGGGGCCGCTTCAACCGGTCACAGATCGAGCGCAATGTCACCTTGGGGCTGGCTGCAGCAGATCAACAGATTGCCCGCGGCCGGCGGCTCGACCGGGTTCGGCCGGTAGGCGACGGAGCCGGAAATCAGCCCCGTCTCGCAGTTATGACAAACTCCGGTGCGGCACGACCAGCGCACCGGCACATCGCACGCCTCGGCCAGTTCGAGCAGGCTGTGGAATGCCGAACCCCAGTGGACAGCGAGATTGCTGCGCGTAAAGGATACAAGCGGCCCGACCTCCGCGGTTTCCGCCGGCGGATGCGGCGCCCGCCGCGGGACCGCAGCGATGCCTGGCGTCATCGACGGACCCGACCCGAAACTCTCGGTATGAAGGCGGTCGGGGGCGACGCCCCAGCCGGCAAGACCGGCGACGAGACCGCTCATAAACGCGGCCGGGCCGCAAATGTAGAAATCCGCGTCGCGCGGGACG
>JAFMSA010000538.1 GCA_017353855.1 Alphaproteobacteria bacterium | reverse complement strand
ACTTCGGCCACGCGACCCGCAACCATGCCGATGCCATACTGGCTTGCGCCCGTTCCCTCAATGATGGTTATGTTGGCGAAGCGGACGTCGCGTTCGATCGCCTCGCGGAACGCGCCGAACGGAATATCGCGCCGTTGCAGCAACTCCTCCACCGGCATTCCGCCGGTGCGTGCCGATGACCATAAAAAGACGCTCGAGGTCCCGTGCTCGCCGATTACAGACGCATCGATGCAGGACGGGCTGATGCCGAGGCGCTCGCCCAAATGCACGCGAAACCGCAGGCTGTCGAGGTAGGTGCTCGTACTGAGCACCCGATCGTGCCCGGCGAGATAGCGCGTCACCTCGACCAGCGGCTCCGGCGGATCGGTGGCGACAAGGATTACCGCGGACGGAGCGGCCTTCACTAGCCGCGCGGCACGATGTCCTCGAATATCTCTACGTTTGGTGCCAGCAGGCGCAGCCGACCTGCCGGGTCGCTGCGGTCCGTCGTGCCGCCCGCTTTCTCGTTCACGCCGGCGGCGATGATCACCACGCGCGCACCTTCCAGGTCATCGTAGTCGCCGTCAGTAATCGAGACCAGCGGCGACAATGGCACACCGTAGTGCATGTCGGTGGCCACCGCCTTCGCGCGTGCACGATTGCGGTCAACGAGGACTAGCTCTCGCGCGCAGCCGCGCAAGGCAATCGCCATGGCAGTTGCGGCGCCGACCGCACCAACGCCGATGATCGCAACCTTCATTACCTGTCCTCCTTCACCGGCGTATGTTCTCGCCTCGACAATTATGGTTGCCGGGAAGGTGCGGTAGCGGAACACCGATCATTCCCGCTTGGAATGCGCCTTCAGGAGAGGTCGGCGTGGAGCATTTGCACTCATCGGGTCTCAGCAGCCGGACCCGCCGGCGCGTGCTGCGCGGCCAGGATCGCCGCCGGTTCCGCACGCTCGGTCAAATCGACCGTGACGAGGCACCGGCGCACGATGCCATCCTGGCGCTCGACTTTCTCGGCAAGCCGCTGACGCCGCCGTTCGGCTTTCCGCTGCGCACGGGCATCCCCACCAAACTCGGGTTCAAAAACCCGCAGTCGCTGATGGCGCTCGGCGTCACCAACCTCCTCCCGAGCCGCTACCAGGTGGCGCAGGGCTACTGGTTCAGCGGGGTTGTGATGGCGCCGGTCGCGGCGCGGGTGGCAGACCACGGACCTTCCGATCGCCGCTTTTGTTGTTCTTCGTCACCGAACTGCGCCGCCCGAAATCTGCTGCTCTATGAACGCCGCAAAAGCGCGCGCTTTGGCACTCGCCTGCCGGGCGGTCGGGAACATCGCCCAGAGGTCGAGCGGCGGCAGCGACCATTCCTCCAGTACGCAGATGACATGCCCGGTCTTCAGCTCGGGCGCAAACAGCCATTCGGAGCCAACTGCAAAACCCAAGCCGGCAAGTACCGCCTCCCGAATACCCTCCGCGGCGCTGACGCGCACGCGGCCCCTTAGTGTGACGGAGGTTTCTGTGGCTCCACGCCGGAAAGCCCATGTCGCGCCACCCGGTCGCTGCTCGTAGATGACGGCCTGCCGTGAGAGGAGGTCGGAGGGGGTTTGTGGAACTTCGTAAGCCTCGAAATAGGCTGCCGTCGCGATCACGCGCCTCGGGCTCTGTGCGATCTTGCGGGCGGTCAGCGCCGAATCACCCAAGTCGCCCAGCCGCAGCGCCACATCGATCCCTGCTTCGATCAAATCCACGTCCCGGTCGTCGAGCACGACATCGACATCGAGCGCAGGATGCTCGGCCAGGAAGATCGGAAGGCGCGGGACGACGTGCATGCGCGCGAAGGTAACGGGCCCGGAGACGCGCAGTCGGCCGGACAGGGCTGCGGCGGCGCCGCGCGCCGCGAGTTCAGCCTCCTCGGCTTCCTCGATCGACCTCTTGGCGCGCTCGTAGAAATTTCGCCCGGCCTCGGTGGGTGTGAGCCCGTGCGTCGAGCGCAGCAGCAGGCGCACGCCAAGGTGGTCCTCGAGCTGGGCGATCGTCTTGGAGACGGCGGGCTGGCCGAGGCGCAGCTGCTTGGCCGCACCGGAGAACGACCCGGCCTCGATGACCCGGACGAAGGTCTCCATCGCTGCGAGCCGATCCATCTCCATTCCCTCTCGGAATAAAGCATATCACAATCACCGGGTTACCAAAGCGCCGCGGGAACGACGAACTACCGCTCGGCCACGACTGAGGCCGCAACGGGGTCAAGTGCTATGCAACCGTTCCCGCACCATGAGGATCGATCGACGAACTCCGCGGCGGGCCGCAACCAACTTGAATATCCTGCCAGCAGTACTGCTCGACGGCATCCCGGAGAAAATGGTAATATTCTCAAGCAATTTAACGTCGCAGAGAACGGATCTGGCTCATATTGGCTGCTTGCCATTCTCAGGTGGGTTATGGTGTTGATTTTTATTTCATTTGGTATACAGAAATTTACGCTTCAGTCGGCACAAGGTATCACTCTGTATATATCCAATAGCCCATTTGTTTCTTGGTTGTCGATATTCGGGATCAGGGGTGAAGCTGATCTCCTTGGCGTTGTCGAGCTCACAACGGCTGCATTGCTTGCTGCGGGAGCATTCATCCCTATTCTATCGGCGATCGGCTCATTGATGGGCGTCGGCACTTTCATCATTACGTGGTCGTTTTTCTTTACGACACCTGGGGTCGTCAGGTGGAGTATATCCACAGACCCCATAGCGTGGAATCTTACTGGAGAGTTTCTATACAAGGACATCGTACTTCTTTGTGTTTGCATCGTCTTGTTTTTGGCCTCCCTGCCGAGAACCGTGGTCCCCCTTCGGACGAGCTGAGTTGCTGCCGTGCGTGCGTGGGCCGCCGGTCGCGCAAAGCGTCGACGGGCGGCTGTTCCTCGCCTCAGGCACTCAGTCCGCCCGATCTCGCGATCGCGGTCCAACATCATCGTATCGAGCGAGCGCCCGTTCGGGGCGCCCGATGCTGCGACCAGCGTTCGCGAATCCGAGGCAACTGACGGACATCTCGTGCGCGCCTGCTCGCCAAACGGCGACGCCGAACCGCAAGCCGCGCGGCCGGCGGTGGTCCCGCCGGCAATCTCCACTGCGTGTCCGAGAACGAGGCCGTCGCCTTCGATTTCGCGACCGGGGAATGTCTCGGCGCCGTCTCGCGATTGTCGCGACTGAACGGCCAAGTCCTGGCTTCTTCCCATAAGCCCGCTCATTCCGAATAGGAATAATCCATAATCCGCGGCGGCTGCTACCCGGTATCGGATCGGGTTCATAGCTTTCCGGCGGAGAGCCAATCTCCGGGGAGAGCGCACGATGGCCAAGTTCACCGTCTACACCGCCGACAACGCACCGAAAGCCGCGAAGGCGAGCCTTGCGGCGGCAAACGCGTCGTTCGGCTTCATCCCCAACCTGCAGGCGACAATGGCCGAATCCCCCGAGCTGCTGGCCGGGTATTCGGCGCTCTGACCCAGCTCTCCAGAAGTACATGACGTCAAATTTCGAGAACGAGTGCCACTACTGCATGGCCGGGCATACGGCACTGGCAAAGACGCAGAAGATGGACCCGGCGGTCATTGAGGCGCTGCGCAGCGCCACCGAAATTCCCGACCGCAAGCTCGAAGCGCTGCATCGCTTCGCGACGCTCGTCGTCCGCAACCTCCGCTGGGTCTCGGATGCGGATGTCGATGCCTTCCTCGCCGCCGGCTACACGCGGCGCAATGTTCTCGACGTGATCCTCGGCGTCGCCACCAAGGTGATGAGCAATTATAC
>JAFMSA010000537.1:3359-3788 GCA_017353855.1 Alphaproteobacteria bacterium | reverse complement strand
ATCAATCGGCCCGTTGCTGCCGGCAGACGCTGGTATTTTCGTCCAAAGACCTATTTCGAGACTCAGCAGATCCGCCGTGCCTTACAAGTGGGTTGCGCCCGGGAGCGGATTGCGATCGTCACGCAGCTTATGGAGCAGGTCGCCCTCTATAGCCTGACGCGCCTCGGTCATATCGATCCCGAAAATCCGCGCGGCGTTCTGACCGAAGATTTTGTTCTTCACCTCGCGCGTCAACCGCGGATACCCGTGTTGTGGCTCCAGCTGTTCAGGTATCCTGAAAGTCTGGAAGGACTCGATCTGCCAATGCGGCGGCCCGATCACCGGAGTGTCAGTGCCCCACAGGATATGATCGGGACCAAGGCCGTCGAGCAGATTTCCAAGGAGGACAGCGTATCGGGCCGGATCTGAGCGCATCATTCGCGCCAAGGT
>JAFMSA010000537.1:0-3349 GCA_017353855.1 Alphaproteobacteria bacterium | reverse complement strand
CGTGGGCAACGAGCTCGGCTTCCCACGGAAAGGCGCTGTGAAACGCGATAAAATTGAGGTCGGGAAAAGCAGCGGCTGCCCGCGCCAGATCGTCGGTGTGGCAGTACTTCTCGAGGAAGATCCCGGGCAGGCCTTTGTGCACGCAGACATTCCTGATGCCGTGCCGACGCAGCACGTCAAACAGCGGATAGGTGTTCTTCTCGTCGTCGAGAACCCAGCCGCGGACGTCCGGCCCTGGCGGGTAGAGCTTCAACCCGTCGATCTTGATCGTCTCGCACTGGTAAATCAGCGACTCGATCGCCGAGGCCCCGTCGGGCGGGTCGACAGTCCCGAGCACGCGGATGCGCGACGGCGCCATCGAGCGAATGAAAGCCGCCTCGCGCGGTGGAAACAGATCCACTCCGTCGAACGCCGCGCGCATACCGAAGCTGTTCAGAAAGGCGATGTCTGTCTCGCTGCCGAGAAAGACATCCTCCACGAACATGACGCGCCCCATATCCGCGATCGGGACCGGATGGCCGACTACCGAAGCCCGCGAGCCCGCCAGCGATTTGAGGAAACGCTCCCCCCGGTCGCTCATTTGGCGGATGCCGCCCGAGCGCCACCACACATGGGTCTGGGCGTCGATGAGAATTGGCGGCCGCACCGGGTCGCGATCGGCAATCCGCTCTGCCACGAGACGGTCGACGTAATCCTCGGGAGCCGGAAGGCCATGCGCTTTGCGCTGCCAAAAGGCGAAGACCGCCGCCGCGCCACCTGCGAGCTCGAGCGCCTGCCGGCGGGACAGGCTCTTTCTCCCATGTTGATCGAAGCTGAGTTTTGGCATGAGGATTTGTCCTGCCATCGGGAGGAATCAAGATAGTCCCTCGCAAGCCGATCGCGAAACGATAGGAGTTACCGGTGAGTCCCGGACAAACCGACCCGGTCAAACAACTGGTGGCAGCTCATTGGAACCGGCGGGTGGCGCATTTCGATGAGGATTTTGGCCATGGCATCCGCTCCGCGCACGAGCGCGCCGCCTGGGAGCGCACCCTCGATTTGATCCTCCCGGCCGTCGGCGGACTTGAGGCGCTCGATATCGGCTGTGGCACTGGTTTTCTCAGCTTTCAACTGGCGTCCCGCGGACATCGTGTCATCGGCATCGATTTTGCGCCATTAATGATCGCAGAGGCGCAGAAGAAGGCAACCGAGCGCCAACTCGCGATCCGCTTCGAAGAGGCCGATGCCGAACAGCTGCCGTTTACCGACGCCAGCTTCGATATCGCTGTAAGCCGGCATCTTCTATGGACATTGCCAAACCCGGAGCGCGCGATGGACGAGTGGGTTCGCGTGTTGCGACCGGGCGCGCGGCTCATCGTCATCGACAGCCAGGCCGATGTGAGCGCCTCGCCGGAGCCGCTCGACAAGGCCCGCAAGAGCCCCGAATACACCGCGATCGGCGACCGGCTCCCGTTTGTGGCCGGCTGGCCATGCGAGGAGGTCGAAAATTTGTTCGCGGCCCACGGCCTGGTCAATATAGTCAGCGATCCGCTCCTTGACCTTGTCGCTGCAGAGCAGCAGCGCTCCGAGGAGGAACGGCGCGTCCGCCGTCGCTACGCCGTATGGGGCGAGGTGCCGCCTTAACGCTCTGTCATGCCGATCGGAGGGATCGGCATAGCCGAGTTGATATTGCAAAAGCGAACTCAGCCGTGGGCTTCGTACAACGCAGATGGGAATCCCGCTGCGACTAGCGCTGTCGCGTGGTTCGAGTCTCGCTTGACGCACCATCGCCGTGAAGCAGGCGCCCAAGAACGATGCCAAGGAGAAGATCGCATCTCCCGTGGTTTGGGAAACGTCCAGCTCCCCTCCGCCCGAGCGGACCGGATGGCTGCGTGCGGGCGGAGAGGCCGCGCCAGCCAGGCCGGAGGCGCTCGGAGGTTAAGTCACAGGGGGTAATGCATCATGGAAGCGATAGCCTCGCGCAGAACTTTCTCCTTCCGTCATGCGCAACGCTGCTCTGCGGAGCGTGGCGATGAGACGCTCCCGCATCGCGCGCCGCTGCGTGCCACCCCTAGCCGGTGCCGCAGCGAACAACCGGCTTGATGATGGCGGCGATCGTATGCGACCGTCTCGCAGCTTCCGCGAGATTGCCATGTGCCGCAACATCAAGACGCTCCACAACTTCAAACCGCCGGCGACCGAGGACGAGATCCGTGCCTCCGCCCTGCAATTCGTCCGCAAGCTGAGTGGCTTCACCCGGCCGTCGAAAGCCAATCAGCCGGCTTTCGACCGGGCGGTGGACGAAGTCACGAAGGCGGCAAGTGGCTTGCTTGCCTCTCTAGTGACGACGGCGCTGCCGCGCGATCGGGAAGTCGAAGCATCAAAGGCCCGTGCGCGGGCAGCGGGCCGGTTCGGCTCTGCCGGCAGCCGCGCTACCTAGCGCCTGTCGGGCTTAAGTACATAACGGGAACAAAACGAAGCGATATTTCAATTAAACGCGCTTTTTGTAGTCGAATGTGATCTGCTCGATGGCGAAGATATCATATTATTACACAAATTTGTTCAGTCCGACAGGCTGCTAGGTACAGAGTTCGTTGGTGAATCGAGCGCTGCCGCGCAGGCGAGATCGACCGACTTAAGACACGGTGTCGCGGAGCTTCAGGACCGTCTCGAGATTAATGACCTGTTTGTGCACTATGCCACGGTGCCGGATACCGGCGATGTCGAAGCCACTGTCGGGTGCTTCGCTGAGGATGGGGCGCTGCGCAGCCCCATCGTCGGGACCTATGAGTGGAATGCGACAGACGCAATTGCGCCACATGCTGCCCAACCTGGCCGTGACGATCGACGACGATTAGGCTCACGCGGCCTGTTATCTGCTCACAGTTTGACGTGCAACGGGTTGTAACCGTGTGCGACCTCCGGGGCGCTATGATTGCCGGCTCATACGGGTAAAGGGTGCTTAGGCGTCAAGACCCGTGAGGTGATCGAAGACGCTAAAGCCGAGTTTCCGGGCGTCTGAACGGCTATCGCAGCCAACTCGGCGGTGCTGGCCCCGGCCATGCGGCCGCTAGCGTTGGCGTACAACCCGACGAATAAGATGCCCGGCGACGATGACCACCGGAGCGCCAAGCCGGACCAACCTGCACGCGCCAGCGCGAAGCCGTCAGCATCGAACCTCTTTGAAGCCAGAGATGAAAAATACGTTGCTGATCATCGGTCTCGGCATCACGGCATGTGCACCCACGCCCCACCCGATCACGGCTCAACCTGCAATAGTTGATTCGAAAGCTGCGGTGCGCTTCTGTCTGGACTACATGAGGCGGGCCGTGCCGGCTTCCGGATTGGCCGAAGCCATAGCGACGGCAGG
>JAFMSA010000536.1 GCA_017353855.1 Alphaproteobacteria bacterium | reverse complement strand
TGGCGCTCGGCTACTACTCGAAGCCGCCACTCGTCGCATGGCTGATCGCGCTGACCACGCACCTCTTCGGCGACGGCGAGTTTGCCGTGCGGTTCGCCGCGCCGCTCCTGCACGCCGGCGCGGCGATGTTCATTTATGGTATCGGCGCCCGGCTCTACGACCCCCGCACCGGCTTCTGGTCGGCGCTGACCTATGCGAGCCTGCCCGGCGTATCGGTGTCGGCCTTCATCATCTCCACGGATGCGCCTCTGCTGTTGTTCTGGGCGGCGGCGCTCTACGCCTTTGTCCGCGCACGCGCCGGAAACGGCTGGGGCTGGTGGGTCGCCCTCGGCGTCGCGGCGGGGCTGGGGCTGCTGTCCAAATACGCGATGTCCTATTGGATCCTCTGCGCGACCGGTTTTGTGCTGCTCTGCCCCGACGAGCGCCGCCACCTGCTGCCGTTGCTCGCTGCGATCGGCCTGGCGCTGCTGATCTACTGGCCGAATTTCTGGTGGAATTGGAGTAACGGCTTTGTCAGCTATCTCCATACCCGCGACAATGCGGCGCTCGGCGGACCGCTGTTCCACCCGGATGCCTTTGCGGAATTCCTCGCCTCGCAATTCGGCGTGTTCGGGCCCCTGCTGTTCGCCGGCCTCATCCTGCTGACCGCCTCGCCGGGCGCGCTCGGCGAACCCCGCGCGCGCCTGCTCGCCGCATTTGCGCTGCCGCCCCTGTTGATGATGATCGCCGTCAGTCTCCTCTCGCGCGCGCACGCGAACTGGGCGGCACCCGCCTATGTTTCGGCGAGCGTGCTTGTCGTCGCGTGGGCTTTGCGACGCGGCTGGCGCCGGCTCCTCGCATTGTCGATAGCACTCCATCTCGCGGTCGCCGGGCTCGCCTTCACCGCCCGCGAAACCTCCGCCGCCCTGGGCCTCGAGCTGCCGGCGCGGTACGATCCGCTGCGCCGGCTGCGCGGTTGGCGCGAGCTCGGATCGCAAGTGGGGGCGGTGCTCGCGGCCCATCCCGACCTGACGCTGTTCGCCGATGACCGCGAGGTGCTCGCCGCGCTGATCTATTATGTCCGTCCGCATCCTCTGGATGCGGTCAAATGGAAGGTGGTCAGCCGCATTCAGGATCAATGGGACCTGACCAACGGCCTCGCCAAGCGCGTGGGCGGGAGTTTTCTGCTCGTCTCGGACCACGAACTGGTCAATGAAATGCGGCCGAGCTTTGCGAGCATCGATCGTCTCCAGTCGATTGTCGTTCCGCTGGGAAACCGAACGAGCCGCACCTACACGCTGTACATCGCCCGCGACTTCAAAGGCTATCCGCCGGGCCGCTAAGAAGCGCAGCACTCGTCGGCCGCTTTGTGGAGCCCATGTCCGAGAAATAAATTGAGCCTCAACGCCGCACGCGCCGAACCAGACACCGGCACGGGCGGAAGCGGGTCTATCCGGTCGAACAGAAACCAGTACTGCCCGACGATCTTCTCGAACGGTAACCGCGTCGCGATCAACACATCGTACCCCGCGTAATCGTCACGGTTGGTCGTCACACCGTATTGGCGGGCATCCGGGCCAAGACAGATGACCGGGATGCGACCCTCGAGCGCATAGTCGATCTTTCCCGCATCCGTCCAGCGCATTGCCGCCACGATAAGGTTCGGCCGATCGAGAAGGCCACGGTCGGCGAGGTCCTGCCGCATGAGCGTCCAGTCCACCACATCGACATCTCGCAGATTGCCGCGCGCGACATCTGCGATCGAAGCCGGGAGCCAGTTGAATCTTACGTCGCTGGCATACAGAGCCGTGGCGAGTGCGACAAACAGAGCGCTGGCTGCAAGCCAGAGGCGTACGGGCCGGCTGCCTTGCCAGTGTCGGGCGGTGGCGTCGCCGAGCAGCGGGATCAGCATCAGATAGCCGGGTGCTGCCCAATGGAAAAGGACCTTACTCCAGAACGAGACTACGGCGAACACGACAACCGGCGGCGCCGCAAGGCATACCAGCAGCCACCGGTCTCTGTCTGCCGGTCCACGCCGGAGTGCGAAGAATCCGCACGCGATCAAAGGCGCCCATATCCACGGGAGCAGAAATACCGCTTCACCCGCGAATGTCACGATCGGCCCGAAAGGCCGGAATGCGCCTTCTGCCCTGCCGCCCTGAAACAGCAGGGAGACCCACCCGTGCTCGGCGTTCCAGAGCAGGACCGGCGAGAAAATCGCCAGTGCGATCAAACCGGCCACATACGGCTGCGGCCGCGCGAGCCAGCGACGGCTCGTCGGCTCGGTCAGCAGGAATGCGACGAGCCCTATGAGGGTCAGCACCGCCGAATATTTGGAACACAAAGCCAGGCCGGCACATGCGCCGGCCCCTGCCCACCACCCCCAGGCCGTGCCGCGCATCGGGCCCAAAGCGGGAATCAGGCAAGCGACACCACCGAGCAAGGCCGCAAACAGCGGGCCGTCGGGCAACACCCAGCTCGCCGAACTCATGCCGAAGACCGGGGCGATATTTAATACCGCCGCCGCTGCAAGACCTGCTGTCGGCGTGAAGAGCGAAGACGTCACGCGGTACATCAGCAAGGTGGTCAACGCGAACGCGCTGATGAACGGCAGTCTCACAATGAGAGGGCTCTGGCTTCCCGCCAGATGGGTGGCCGCCCACGCCATCCACCAGGCAACGGGCGGATGGTCGAAGTAACTGAGCTGCAGCTTGCGTCCGGCCGCCACCATATAGCTCTCGTCGATCCCGAGCCCGAGCGAAGCAGCAAACAACAGCCTGGCGAGGAAGCTGGTGGCGATCAGCAACGCCAGGCGCCCGGCCGGCGTTGTCGCCCACGCCGCTGCCGCGGATATTCGGCGGCCGCGAGCGCCGCGCAGCTCCCTGGTGCCGCTATGTGCGGCCGGAATATTCTTCACGGAAAGCTCGAGCGAAAATCAGCAGAGAGCGGGCTCATGCCTCGCGGTACCGCGGGAGGAGGGTACCAGCCGCAGGCCAGTCGACCGGACCGATCCACGCATGCTATCGTCGTATGCCGAACCTCTGCGCAAGCGCCCGCGGGTAAGGGAGGAGAACGGTGGGGTCCTATCTGGTGCGGCGCTTCGGCCTGATGCTCCTGGCATTGTTCGGGATCTCGGTGACCATCTCTCTGCTGTTGCGGATCGCGCCGGGCAACATTGCCGACATCTTGTTCGATACCGCGGGCTTCGTCGACCCCGCCGAAAGGGCGACCGTCATGGAGCCGATACCGGCGCCATACGCGCAACGGATCGGCGGGCTGCTCCTTGGAGATCCCGGTTATTCTTATGTATCCGACCGCCACGCGCTCCGCGAGATTTTGCCGCGCATCCCGATCACCGCAAAGGCGCACCTCTCAGGGTTGTCGATGCCGGCATTCTGGCTCCGATTGCTGTTCCTGATGGCTTTTGTCGGCCATTTCAGCACGATTGCGATCTCTAGCGACGCGCCGTCAACGACAGGGCGGCGCCGGCGACGTCCGGCATTCCGGCAGCCGTCGTCGGCCTGCGTAGCTCGGCGCCCATGAGGCGGGTATACCGGAGGGTGGATCGGCCTCGCCGCCCAGCGTCTGATCCTCGTCATGGTCCTGTTGATGGCCACCTCGCTCGGTCCGTCGCTCCACGACACGATCATCGCGATTTCCATCACGCCGATCCCCTATTCGGCGCGCGTCGAGGACGCCAACACGCTGTCGCTGCGCGAACGGCGCTTTGTCGAATCGGCCAGGGCGAGCGGCATGAGCGAGTTCCGCACCGCGGTGCGGCACGCGCCGCCGAACACGCTCGCACCGCTGGGCGT